>NZ_JBWQOJ010000026.1:0-50455 GCF_056591795.1 Maritimimonas sp. 2210JD6-3
AATATGGTATAATAAATTAACAACCTAAATCTCCCGATAGCTATAGGGATTAACCTGTAGCCATATTTTAGGACAAAACATACTGTAAAAGCCTTGTCCCTGCATCACTTTTTACCAGTTTTGGGTGAATTTGAGATACTTTTTAGGGGTATAGGCCATAGCGGTCATATGCATGACCTTGTTGACTTGTGTTATACTTTAAAAGTAGCTAAATCTGAGAATTCACAAATGCACCTAACTAACGATTGAAGTCAAAAACAATAATGTTAATTTTTTATAAGTTGAATGTTAAGAAAGTTCCGTTATAAGATTTTCAAGCATTGCAACTCCTTTTTTAAGTTGTGAAATTGCTATAAATTCATTTGCGCGATGTGCTTGTTCGATAGATCCTGGGCCGCAAATAATACTTTGATACCCAGCTTCAGCAAATTGTCCGGCCTCAGAAGCATAGGCTACAGTATGCCAATGATTATTTTCTGCTATTTTCTGGGTGAACGATACAATATCATCATTTTCATCAGTATTCAAGCATGGTACAGGTGGATGTACAACCGTATTTTTTATTCTAAACCCATTAAAAATAGGTTTGATTTCTTGTTCTCTTTGCACACAGAATGCAAAATAGTCATTAAAAATATCGTTAATATTATCTTGAGGAATTACACGCACATCCCATTCAAAAGTGGTATAATCTGCTATTACATTGGTAGCGATACCTCCAAATATCTGACCTACATGAATAGTAGAATGCGCAGGTTCAAATCGCTGATCAGTATTATTTTTTGCTAAGGCATCCATTTTATTTTCTAACCATAAAATGAGCCGTGTACTTTCATGAATAGCACTTATTTCTTTGTGAATACCACTACTATGGCCAGCCGAACCATTGACTTCTGTTTTTAAATAACAAACCCCTTTCTGACCTATAATGGGGTGTAATAAAGAGGGTTCACCGATAATAGCATATTTTGGCTTCTCGTTGTAGTAAGATTTGATATGTGCAGCCAATTCGGGTGCCGCTAAGCATCCTATTTCTTCATCATATGAAAAAGCAAAATAAATAGGTTTTTTTAAATCTGCTTTTGCCATTTTTGGTAACGTTGCTAAACAACATGCTAAAAACCCTTTCATGTCTGCCGATCCTCTTCCGTATAATTTTCCCTGTTTTTTGATAAGTTGAAACGGATCAGTAACCCAATTTTGGCCTTCCACAGGAACTACATCTGTATGTCCAGATAGAATCACTCCATCATTATTTGCGGGCCCAATTCTACAATGAAGTGAAGCCTTAGCTTGCTCTTTATTAGGAACCAAAACGGTTTCAATTCCATAGCTTTCTATATACTCTTTTATCCAATGAATAATAGTGAGATTACTATCTCCGCCGAGTACAGGAAATGAAACCAGTTTTTCTAAAATATCGATTACATTCATTAACTATAATTAATTGCTGTAGCTATGATTAAAGCCATCCAAGATACTACTAAAATTGCCAAAACTATTGGAAAAATGAATTTCAGCCATTTATCTAATGGAACTCTACACATGCTAAGCATTGCTATCAATCCGCCAAGCGTGGGATTTATTAAATTTGTAACACCATCACCAATTTGAAATGCAAGAATCGTGGTCTGTCGGGTTAATCCCAATATTTCACCCAAAGGAATCATAATGGGTAAGGTCGCTAAGGCCTGTCCGCTCCCTGATGGAATGAATAAATTAATCACACTTTGCGCTACAGACATTCCGATAGCCGATAAGTATTGTGGCAATCCTTGTAATAGTTCTGCCATTTGAAATGAAATAGTATCACTAATATTTCCCATTTCTAGTAATACTTTTATAGAGGTAGCAAAACCCACCATAAAAGCACCAGGTGCCACTTTTGCGACACCGTCTAACACATTCTCACTAAATTCAGAAGGATACATGCGACAAGCGATACCGCAGGCAATCGCTATCATGATAAAAACGGCAGATAACTCATTGATATACCAAGATTGTGAAAAAACTCCCCACAAAATTATTAACAATCCGATAAAAAATATAGCAATCACGGTAATATCGGTTTTACCTAAGGTGTATTCGTTAATGTTTTTTGAAAGCGAAATTCCTTTTTCATCAAGTCCTTTTCCAAGTGATTTAGAAGGATTTTTGGTGATCTTTTTTAAGTACCATACATTATAATATGCCATTAATGATAAACTAAAAAAAGATAAAATACTACGTAACCATGCGCCAGAAAACAAAGGTAATTCAGCAACTTTATGCCCAATTCCAACGGTATAAGGGTTTATAGGTGAGAGCCCAAACCCAATGGTAATAGCACCTACCGAAATACCCGCGGCTAAGATCAGGTCGCCACCTAAGGCCAAGCTAAGTACAGCAGCAATAGGTACCAAAGCGATGTTGTGTTCATAGCCAACAGCGACTCCCATAAAGCCATAAAAAAAAGTCATGATGACTACGATGAGATATTTCTTTTCATACCCGAGTCTATTTACCAAAGTGCCTACAGCATTTTCAACTGCTTTTGAAGCATTCATGATATTAAACATAATACCACCCGCTAGGACCACGAAAATTACTTCTGCTGCCGTTTTAAAGCCCAACGGAATCGCTTTGAACATCTCTAAAAATGATACAGGAGTACTTGTAATTTCTGCATAAGAACCTGGTACTACACTATTTCGACCGTCAATAAGCACACGCTTAAATTGGCCTGCTGGTAAAATATAGGTAAGAATGCTTACAAAAACTATAATACTAAAAATAAGTACAACGGCATGCGGTATTCTTTGATACCACTTCTTACTTTTTGTATTCAAATTATTTTAAGTTTAGATTTCCAGTGGCGTAGCGAAGATTGTATTTCATTTTAATTATACGCCATCCATTTGGTTCTTTAGCAAGTTCAAAATCATAAGTCCCTACAAATTTTCTAGTAGTGCCTTTTCTAGCATTTTTTTTATAATGTGTGGCTGTAGCATAAGCAAAAACGGTAGCTTTATTATTATCTATGCTTACTAAGTAATTTCCACCAAGGTGATTCACAGCATCTAATTCTTTAAAACCTTCAGCCCAATTCGCACAAATTTCTGAAGCTAATAAATCACGTTTTTCACCACCCATAGATGTCATGTCTAGATGCACAAATTTTGAAAACACTTGGCCTTGTAAAGCTTGCCAATTACGATGGTCTATATAAATAAATAGCTTATTTATAAGTTCAATAATTTGTTCTCTTTGCGTAAATGTTGACATAAAAACTTTTTCTTAAAAGTACAAAGTATTAGTTTAGTTACCTAATAGAATTTAGACATGAATTTTAATGAATTGCTTGCAGATATTTCTAAAGAATCATCGCGTGTTATTGATGATATAATACCTCTAAATGAGTACGTAGCTATTGATTTATCTATTTATAATAAAGCACTTACTCATATCGATATTTCTTCTGCTATGACATGTGAAGCGCATATAGTTGATTATTTAAAGAAAACGAAATCGAAAGTAGCCTATGGCGGATATTTAGAAGAACGAAATCTTTATAAAGGAAGTCATAATTTCATTGGTACAGAAGATCGAAATATACATTTAGGTATTGATCTTTGGTGTAGTGCAGGTACGAAAGTGTTGGCAATATTTGATGGAGAACTGTATAGTTTTCAGAATAATAATAACGTTGGTGACTATGGACCCACCATTATTTTAAAACATATTATTGATGGTATCACGTTTTATTCACTGTATGGACATCTGAGTTTAGGGTCACTTAAAGGTCTAAAAAGAGGACAGCGAGTGACTAAAAGTGAGATTATTGCAACACTGGGTACATCTGAGGTTAATGGTGGGTATGCACCACATTTACATTTTCAGTTAATAAAAGATATGCAGGGTAATTATGGTGATTATCCAGGCGTGAGCTCTAAAAATGATTTAGATTTTTATAAAGAGAATTGCCCTGACCCAAATTTATTGTTGAAATTGAATTAAGCATTTCTATTTCTTGACCTGTTTCTACTCGATCTATTTCTATTGTTATTTTTTTTACCTCTTCGGAAATTTCTAGATTTAGAATTCTCATTGGGTTGTTTTTCTTCCGCTTTAATGGTATCAATGTCATGAATAAAAGGATGCTCTTTCACTACAGGAATTTGTTGTCGTATTAACTTTTGTATGCTTTGTAGGTATGGACGCTCTTCTTTATCGCAGAATGATAGTGCAATGCCACTTGCTTTTGCTCTACCCGTTCTACCAATACGATGTACATAGGTTTCTGGTATGTTAGGTAAATCATAATTAACAACAAATGCTAACGCAGATACATCAATACCTCTGGCGGCAATATCGGTGGCTACCAAAACCTTTGTAGTGCCATTTTTAAAATTCTCTAACGCTTTTTGACGTGCCCCTTGCGACTTATTACCATGTATAGCTTCCGCTTTTATATCGGCTTTATCGAGCAGCTTTACAATTTTATTTGCACCATGTTTTGTTCGTGAAAACACGAGCGTAGATCCCGTAATTCTAGTTTCAAGTAAATGAATCAACAATTTAATTTTTGCTTTCTTAGAGACAAAGTATAATGCTTGATCTACTTTTTCGGCTGTAGCCTGTTTTGGCTTAATCGTTACCTTTTCATACGTACCCAATATTTTTTGTGATAATGTTATAATACTAGCGGGCATGGTTGCAGAAAAGAATAACGATTGACGTTTGGGGGGTAATTTTGCGATAATTTTTCGAATGTCATGTATAAAGCCCATGTCTAGCATTTGGTCTGCCTCATCTAATACAAAATATTCAATATCTCTTAGAGTTATATAACCTTGTTGCATTAAATCTAATAGTCTGCCAGGTGTGGCTACTAGAATATCTACACCTTCTTTTAAGGCTTTTGTCTGTGCCCCTTGTTTTACACCGCCAAAAATAACGGTGTTTTTTATGCCTGTATATTTACCATAGGAGGTGAAACTTTCGGCAATTTGTATGGCTAATTCTCGAGTGGGCGTTACAACTAACGCTTTTATTTTACGCTGTTTATTCCGTAGGCTAATAGCATTATATAAGTGTTGTAAAATAGGGATCGAGAATGCAGCCGTTTTACCCGTACCTGTCTGTGCACAGCCTAGTAAATCTTTGTTACGAAGTAAAATTGGTATGGATTGTTCTTGTATAGGAGTGGGTTGCGTATAGCCTTGATCTTCTAAGGCTCTTAATATAGGCCCAATAAGGCCTAAGTCTTTAAATGTCATATAGTTTTTTGTACAAGCTACAAAGGTAGTTGAATCGTATGAATATTATTGGTTTAAATAGAAAAGGATTTTAAGAGGCTAACCACTTCTTTATTTTAGTATATACTTTTTGGCTGTTTAACAGGTCTATGTTTATACAAAAAAAGGAAGGCTACATTAGCACAAAGTCGAGTTTAAAAATTTAGAGATTTTTATAAACATACATACACAAAACTTTCGGAAAGCCTGTATTAACATGTTTTATACACTTCTTTGCCCGTTACAGCTATGGTTTCTAATTTCTCCGCTTGAAACTACACAAATGCCTATAAATAACACTATTTGCAGATATTTTTTATTTACTTCCATTTATACGTTAAAAATTGATCAAAAGGACGAACGATTTTGGTGATCTATTTTATACTTTTCAAGAACTTACCAAAGTGCTATAACTTATTAATAAATAGGTTTTTTTATAAACGTTTCTCTACTAGCACATCTCCAGAGACAATATTGTTATTAATGTCTATTCCCGAAAACTGTCCCTTTGATTTCTTACCCTCTGTAAATAATTCATATACACTTAAATAAATTGATACTTTTTGCAATAAAAAGATACCTATAATATTAAAATGGAGTTCTAGGATTTGACCTTTACTTTCTATGGAAATTCTGTCTTTTTCCAATTCAGTTCCTTCCATATTACTAATAACATTGTAATGGTATTTTTGAATTTTAAAAAGTAGTTTAATTTTGCTATTATTAATTTGAAAAGTAGCCCTGTATTTATTCGGTAATTTACCAAATATGCTTGCGTAAGGACTTTCTAAAGAAAGTTGAGATAATTTTTTTGGTAAATGACTCGGTATAACAAATCTATATTTAACTAATTCTTGACATATTGCTGGATCGAAAACGGGCGATTTTGATTCTTCTTCCATTTCTAATTTCGAATTCATCTGTTTTATCATTATTTTACCTGAAATACTATGATCATACTTATCAAAAGAAGAGTAAGCCCCAATTAATATAGGGCGCTCATTTTGAGAAGCTTTGCCTACATAAAAAATCAACTGCGAACCTTTAATTTTCTTACCTTCCATAAAATGTTTACAATCGAAGTGTACAAAATTATTCTCTTGCTTAATAACCCCAAAAAGATCATATAATACGGGTTCTTTCTTAATATTTTGATATACAAATATTAAATCAAAAGTTTTCCAATTATTATAAATAGTCATTTGACCTTTTGTCATTTTTCTGTCTTCTCCATAATAGTAGATAACATAGTAAAATTCTTCAGACGTTGAAAGATTTTTCAAAAGCTGAAGTTGTCTTTTGTTCTCTTCTTTATTATTAACTTTTTCCTCTAGAAATTCATAAATGCCTTTGTACCCTAGATAATTAAAGAAAACACTTTTGTACTCTCTACTTATCTTAATAATTGGTTTACCTGAAGCAGCCTCGCGTAATTTATTATATAGGTATTTTCCATTTACGTACCCCTTCATTATGAGTTCCAGATCATTTTTTAGATTGGGTTTTTCTGGTTCATAATTGCCAAAACCATATAGCTGAGAATCTCTATAATTTTCTACATTATGTGATGATTTAAAATGTTGAATAATTGCACTTAACACTTTTTTAAAAGTGTATTTAGTAAGTAAAAGAGCTCCATTATTTTTACTGTAATTATCATTTTCCATATAATTCCAAAATATTAGTTAGGAATTACTAATGTATAAATTAATATTTGGAATTTATAATTTGGAAAATATAGAGCTATACTTTTATCTAATAAAATTATTAAACCCCTATAAAAATGAAACGTAATCTAATTCTATTAGTTCTTTTTATACCGTTCTTTTTGTTCTCACAAGAAGTTACAGTAAGCGGTAATGTTAGGTCTTCAGATGGTGCTCTTCCAGGTGTTTCTATTATTGAAAAAGGAACTTCAAATGGTACCACTACCGATTTCGAAGGAAACTATTCTATTAAAGTTGATCAAGGTGCGACACTCATTTTCTCTTTTGTTGGATATAAATCGCAAGAAATTGAAGTAAATGATAGACCAACAATAAATATAACACTTGAAGAAGATTCATCACAGCTAGAAGAGGTAACCGTTAAAGGTTTTAGTGGTGTAATTGGTCAAGCCCGTAGAAGAGCAGAATCTGTCCAATCCATACCAGAATCTGTAGTAACTTTTACAGCAGAAGCTATTGAAACTAAAGGTATTTCAAATATACAAACATTTACAGATCAGATACCTAACGTTAATTTTACAACTTCTCAAAATATCGGAAATAACTTTTTAACTGTTAGAGGTATCTCACAAATACGAAACGGAGACTCTCCAATAGCATTTGTCATAGATGGAGTAACATTACCAGATGCAAACCTTATTAATCAAGAATTGTTTGATGTAGCTCTAATTGAAGTGGTTAAAGGTCCGCAAGGAGCACTGTATGGTAAAAATGCCATAGCGGGTGCAATTAACATTCTAACAAACGAACCTACAAATAGCTTTAAGAACAAAGTCCAGATTGGTTATGCTAATGGTAATTTATTCAAAGCACAATTATCTTCAACTGGACCATTAGTAAAAGATAAATTGTTCTATAGAATTTCGGGATCTTATAAAAAAGGTGACGGACTTTTAAACAACGTAACTTTAGACACCGAACCTGATTTTATTAAAGATCTTTCTTTAAGAGCGCAGGTAAAGGCAAATTTTTCTAATTCTGTTTCGGCTACGCTAACAGGCCAAATTATAGATGCTGAAGCAGGAGCAGTTTATTATGCGTCGCCTACTACGGGAAATGCCAATATTGACCCCGATGATTTTGATAACCTAGCAATACAAGGAGATCAACTTGGGGAATCAACATTAGACGCTATTTATGGAAACTTAAAGCTTAATTTTAATTTTAATAATACCAAGCTAACCTCTTTAACAAGCTACAATAAAGGAGAAAGAAATCACTTTGGAGATTTGGATTTTACACCAGCAGATGTGTTACGTCAAATTCAAGATAGTAATACAGAAACTATAAATCAAGAATTACGTCTAAGTTCTACGAATAGTGATAGTAAATTAGTTTGGGATCTAGGAGTTTTTTATCAAAAGTTAGATAAACAATTAATTACCGATGCAACGGCAGATTTTGGTTTTTTTGCACCTCCATTTCAACCTACAGGAACCCAGTCTAGGCTAGCAATAGGTAATTTTACAAATACATATAATACTATTGCCGCATTCGGATTTTTAGATTATAAAGTATCTGATCGTTTCTCTGTTTCTTTAGGACTACGTTATGATAGTGATAATATAAAACAAGATAATGTTAACGAAGGAACAAACCCAGAAAGAACAGATTCGCAACTACAACCCAAAATATCACTTTCGTTAAAGGCGACCGAAAACATGTTGCTATACACCAATTATGGTAGAGGTTATAGAACAGGAGGTTTCAATCAGGGACAAACAGTACGCTACGAAGAATCTTTTGAGCCTGAAACAACAGATAACTATGAGATAGGAATTAAAAATAGTTATTGGAACGATCGATTTATTTTAAACGTGTCTGGTTACTATATTAACTTTACTGATCAGCAATTATATGCGCTTGTAGTAGATGGTGCTAATGGAGCTATTAATATTGGTAACTTTAATGTTCCAGAAAGTGAATCAGTAGGTTTTGAGGCCGATCTAAAATTGAGACCATCTAAATATTTTGACATTTTGGCGAGTTATGGGGTTAGTAAAGCAACTATAGAGCGAGGTACTTCCACAATTAGCACTGGAACCAATGAAACTATAGATGTTTCTGGTAGAAATACGCCACTTGTTCCTCAAAATAGTTATAATATTGGAGTAGAATCTAATTTTAATATTTCAGAAAAAGTAGCCTTTACAGGGAATGTAAATTTAGAAGGCACTGGTAAAATTTATTGGCATGAAGATAATGCCGTAGTTTCATCAGGATACGCCCTGTTAAATGCAAGAATTGGATTTACACTCAATGATAGCTTTACACTTACACTTTGGGGAAATAATATTACTGACAAAGATTATATAACAGAATTTTTTGCGCAAACATTTTCTAATGGCGGATCTGATTTGGCTTGGTTAGGTACTCCAGCGTCTTTTGGTGCAAACATCTCTTACAAGTTCTAATGGTGTGTTTTTGTTAGATAGAAAATTTTGTTTGAATTAGCATTAGCTTAAATAGTGAATTAATTATTTGTAAAGGGTTACACTAAAATCCTCTTTGTAACCCTTTAAACCAAAATCATAATAATTTTATAATATGAGAGTCGCAACAGATATAGGCGGGACTTTTACAGACCTAGTATGCCTTGAGTTTAATCAAAAAACAGGTGATCCAATTGGTGTCAAAGTTGCAAAATCAGATACCACACCTTCAAATTTTGAACAAGGTATTCTAGATACTATCTCAAAAGGAAATGTAAACCTTAATGACATTAATTTTTTCGCTCATGGTACAACAGTAGTAATTAATGCTTTAACAGAGCGAAAGGGTGCTAAAACTGCTTTAATTACTACCAAAGGATTTAGAGATGTGTTAGAGATTGCACGTTGCAATAGACCCGATTTATTCAATTTTAACTTTGTAAAACAACCTCCATTTGTTCCAAGGTATTTGCGGTTTGAGGTTGAAGAGCGAATGAGTTATAAAGGTGGTGTTATTAAGAAACTTAATATCTCAACATTAAACTCGATAGCAAAAAGTTGTTTAGAAGAAGGTGTTGAGTCAATAGCAATTTGCCTTTTGCATGCTTATAAAAATCCGGCACATGAAGTTGTTTTGTTAAAAGCAATAAAAGAGTTAGTGCCCAATATAGAAGTAGTTAGTTCTCATCAAGTAACTAGAGAATGGCGCGAATACGAGCGAACAAGTTCAACAGTACTATCTGCTTATATTATGCCAATAGCAAAAAAATATCTCTGTAATCTTGAAAAAAAACTTAAGAAGTATGGATTGAAAAATGCGCCTTACATCATGCAATCAAATGGTGGAATAACCACCATTAATGATGTGAGTGTAAACCCAATAACTATGGTAGAATCTGGCCCAGCAAGTGGTGTTTTCGGTGCAATTGCTTTAGGAAAAGTAATAAATAAAAAAGATCTTATTGTTCTAGATATTGGTGGCACTACTGCAAAGTGTGCTTTGGTTGAGAACGGCCAGGTTAAAATTACTACCAATTACAAAATAGAACATTCTAGAACGGAAGCTGGGTATCCTATTCAAACTCCTGTAATTGATATTGTTGAAATAGGAAATGGAGGTGGTAGCATTGCCTGGATAGATGCTGGTGGTAAAATGCATGTAGGCCCCAAAAGTGCGGGAGCTGTGCCTGGCCCTGCAGCTTATGGACGTGGAGGAACCAATCTTACAACAACAGATGCTAATATTATTACAGGGCGCATACATCCCGATTATTTTTTAGGAGGCGATTTACGTCCCGATTATAGTAGTATAGAAAAAGCTTCAAAACCACTATGTAAAGAGTTACATGCAACCAAAGAAGATATTGCAAAAGGAATTATTCGTGTAGCAAACTCTAACATGATTAATGCCTTAAAATTGATTTCGGTAAACAAGGGTTATGATCCTCGTGATTTTACGATGGTTGTTATAGGTGGTGGTGGAGCCATGCATGGTGCAGATTTAGCTAGAGAATTACAGGTGAAAGAACTCATCGTTCCTGCACATGCAGGTGTGTTTTCAGCCTTTGGAATGTTAATGTCTGATTTGCGTCGTGATTATATACGTACCAATGTTATGGTTCTTGAAGAAGACAAAAAAAACGATATTATTTCTGTTTTTGAAGATATGCGTAAAGTACCTATAGACAACTATAGAGAAGATGGTTATAAAAAATCAGATGTGATTTTTACACACTATGCTGATCTACGATATGCAGGACAAGAACACTATGTAAAGGTGTTGTTGAATGATTTTTCAAACGATACACCATTAGAAGATATTATTGAGTCTTTTCATAAAGCACATAAAAAACAATACACTTTCAGTTTAGATACACAAGTAGAATTGGTGAACTTTCATTTAGTTGCTGAGGTTGAAGTAGATAAACCTGATTTTCCAAGATTAGAAAATACAGGTAAAAAAGTAGAAGATGCAATTTTTTCAATACAAGAAGTAGATTTTGATGACCTAGGAAAACATGAAACCAAATTTTACAACCGTGATTTGCTTGAACCTGGGATGAAGATTTTAGGACCAGCAATTGTTGCTGAAAAAGCAACTACTACCATTGTGACACCAATAAATAGTTTAACTCTTGATGAGTATGGTAATTTAATTATAACAACACATTAATTATGGAAAAGTTTACATTAGAAATCATACAAGATACTTTAGTTGCTGCTGGTGACGAAATGTTCAAAACACTCGAGCGAACTAGTATGAGCCCGATTATATATGAATCGCTAGATTATGCTGTTGGTATTACAGACGCCAAAGGTGAATTACTAGCACAAGGTAATGGTGTTACCGCTTTTTTAGCAGCGTTAGATGCTGTGGTAAAAAGTACACTTAAAAAATACCAAGGCGATGACGCTTTACAGGAAGGTGATGTAGTGATTGCAAATACACCTTATGCTGGGGGAGGTACACATTTGTCAGATGTTTCTGTGATATTTCCGGTTTTTTATAAAAAGGAGCTTGTCGCATTTACGGTTAACAAAGCACATTGGACAGAATTAGGCGGTACTTTCCCTGGCTCTGTTTCGACTGTAGCTACAGAAATTTACCAAGAAGGTTTGCACTTTCCATTTATCAAAGTAAAAGAGAAAGGAAATCTTAATAATGCAATTATTGATTTAATTAAAGGTAATGTTCGTTTGCCAGACAGTACATTAGGAGATTTATATGCTGGTATTGCTGCAGCTGAAGTCGGCGCAAAACGAGTTTTATCGATTATAGAAAAATATGGACTTAATACCTATAAAAAGGCAGCAAAAGATTTTCTAGACTACGGTGAGCGCATGTGTATTGAGGCCCTAAAAGAAATTCCGAATGGAGTGTATGAAGGTGTTACAGAAATTGAAGATAATGGTTTTGGCGAAGGACCATTTCCTATTAAAGCGAAAATTACCATTACAAATGCAGAATTTATAGTTGATTTTAACGGCTCTCATCCACAAGTAAAAGGAGCTACAAATTTATCATTTAGCGGATTGGTTACAGGTTGTAGAAGTCTGTTTAAGGCGATTACTACACCGCAAATGGATGCCAATGGTGGTGCATTTAGACCGATGAAAGTAGTTTGTGAGCCAGGCACTATTGTTAGTGCTAAAGCTCCTTCTGCCGTATCAGTCTATTATGAAGTGTTAATTACTGCTATTGATTTGGTTTGGAAAATTTTAGCGCCATTAATTCCTGATAGATTACCCGCAGGACACTTGCGTTCAGTTTGCGCGACCTTTATTTCAGGAATTCATCCAGATACCAATCAATTTTATATACAAGCAGAACCTTTAGCTGGTGGTTGGGGTGCTTCGGCAACACATGATGGGAATAGAGGACAGCTTTCTTGCGGAAGTGGAGAATCGTATAATATCCCCATTGAAATTCGAGAAATGCGCTATGGTATTCAGGTAGAACAATATGCATTTCATAATGAAGGTGGTGGTTATGGAGAATTTCAAGGTGGAAATGGACAATATTTAGATTATAAAATTGTATCAGATGGTGCTCATGTTACTGGAGCTTTTCTTGGTGAAAAAACCAAAACATGGGGAATGAATGAAGGGCACGATGGATCTTACAATTATTTTATGATCATTAGAAAAGATGGTAAGAAAGAAAGATATAGCCTTGGCACTAATATTTACTTGGAAAAAGGTGATATAGTAAGATGTGTAACGGCTACAGGCGGGGGCTATGGAAATCCTGAAAATAGACCCAAAGAACAAGTAGTATTAGACGTAAAAAATGGATATATAACCTCAAAAGAGGCTAAAGAATTTTACAAACTGGCTTAAGATGGAATTAAAAAAAATTGGCTATCCAGAACCTGATGAGTATTACAGTAAAGAGTTAATTTCACAAAACAATGCTGGTATTCGTACCATTTGTGGAACTGTTTTTTTAAAACAAGGAACACGTATTCCTAAAGTAGGTTTTTCTAAACACCCTTTTAATGAAATCTCAATTATCATCGAAGGCTGTATCGAAATGTTAAGTGAAGATGGGCATCCTATCGGTAAATTAGAAAAGGGGAATGTAGTGTATATAAATGCTGGCGAAGCACAAGCAGGGAATGTTTTAAAAGACACAAAACTTATTTATGTATTAAATCAACATCAGTAAATATGTACTCTCGAATACACAAAAAAAAATAATAGTGTTAAAAGTAACTGACTAATTATGGAAGATAATCAGAACATAACAAAATGGTATAGCCTAGCAAGCATATGGTTTGGAGGAATGGTAAGTGTACCTTCTTTACTAATAGGAAGCACTTTGATTGCTGCATTAAGTTTTGAAGATACGCTATTAGCAGGGCTAATCGGTTTTGGTTTTGTAGTGCTTTTTATGTCGTTTTTGAGCATTGCTTCCGTAGAAAAAAGGAAGAATACAGTATCACTTGCCTCAAGTAGTTTTGGTACATTAGGTGCAAATATTATCGTAGGCCTTGTAATTGGTATATCTACTTTGGGATGGTTCGGCATACAAAGTAATATAGCAGGAGCTTCATTTTCAAAAATCGTTTTTGAAATGAGCGGTATAGATATTCCTGTTTGGTTATCATCTGCATTTTGGGGCTTAGTTATGATACTTACTGCGGTTTTTGGTTTTAAGTACCTAAAACGGCTCAATTATATTGCAGTCCCTGCTTTAACGGTATTGCTTATTTATGGCTTAGTAGTTACTTTTCAAACACATAGTTTTGATGAAATACTAAATTTCAAACCGACTAAAACAATGCCTTTGCTTCAAGCAATTGGTTTTACCATTGGCTTTGTAGCTGTAGGTGGGGTTATTTCTCCAGATTATAACCGTTTTGCTGCTACTAAAAAAGATGCCATCTTAGGTTCGATCATCGGAATTATACCTTCTGCTATATGTTTACTTGCAGTTGGAGCAATATTTGCAATAACACAAAGCACCTATGATATTGTTGAGATATTTTCTTCCTTAGGGTATCCTTTCTTTGCTATGTCAACCCTTATTTTAGCTACATGGACTACCAATGTGGTGAATATTTATTCTTCAGGTTTGGCATTTACCAACTTACTTCAACTCAAGGAATCATCACGTTCAAAAGTTACCTTGGTTGTGGGGCTTGTTGGTATAGGACTTGCCATAATTGGTATACTAACATACTTCATGGGCTTTATAACAATATTGACCATTGCTATCACACCAATTGCAGGTGTCATGATTGCTGATTATTTTCTTTCTAAAACCTATTCCATCAATCCACAAAAACTAAATTGGAAAGGAATTATTTCTTGGTTGAGCGGTGTTGTGCTAATGTTGTTTATGACATCTGATATTAAAAATATATTGGGAATCGTAGTTGCCGCCATAGGCTATATTTTACTTCAAAAAACAATAAAATAAGATGCGAAAAATTGGAATAAATGAAATTGAATATATCGCAATGGGTTCAACTGTGTTGGGTACAGGTGGCGGAGGTGACCCTTATATCGGTAAGCTTTTAGCTAAAGAAGCTATAAAAAAATATGGAGAGGTAAGCTTAATAACCGCTGACGAATTAAGTGATGATGCTCTTGTGGTTCCCATTGCGGCATTTGGAGCCCCTATGATATTGGTAGAAAAATTATTTTCAGGGAATGAATTCATCAAAGCATTTGAAATGATGGAAGTATATTTAGGTAGGAAAATTGATGCAATTATGCCTGCAGAAGCTGGGGGATTAAATGGAGTCATACCTTTATCTGTAGCCGCACAAAAAAGAGTTCCTATCGTAGATGCCGATGGTATGGGTAGAGCTTTTCCTCGTTTAGAGATGGTTACATTTACCTTACACGGAATTCCAGTTTCTCCAATAACACAAGCTGATGAAAAAGGTAATAGAAATGTATATCATACTATTGATAATGTTTGGGGTGAAACATTGGTAGGTGCTACAACCATACAAATGGGCGGTAGTTGTGCAATTGGATGTTATCCAATGAGCGGAAAACAGGTGCAAGAAGCCGCTGTACATGGTATTATTAGTTACGCACAGACTTTAGGAAAGGCGATACTCAACGCTAAAGAGAGAGGGCAAAACCCAATACAGTCTCTTATAAAAGAAGCAAATGCTATTCAATTATTTATAGGAAAAGTAAGTAATGTGACCATTAAAACTGAAGGACGTTGGAATAAAGGAGTTTGCGAAATAATTGGATTAGATGTTGACCAAGGCGCAACAATGATTCTCGATTTTCAGAATGAATTTCTACTGGCTAAAAAAGATAATAAACCTGTTGCAATAACCCCAGATCTTATCGTATTAATAGATGCAGAAAACGCTCAACCAATTACTGCTGAAACCATTCAGTATGGTACCAGAGTTATAGTGTTAGGAATGAAAGCTGATAAACAATGGAGAACACCAGAGGGTATTAAACTGGGTGGACCTGAAAAATTTGGGTATAAAGAGAAATTTACTCCAATAGAAGAATTAAACTAACAGACAATATGTATTACAAAATAGGAGTCGATGTTGGAGGTACTAATACAGATGCAGTATTAGTTACTCATGACAATAAAATACTTTCAAAAACTAAACAGACAACAACATTAGATGTAAGTAGTGGTATAGAAAATGCAGTTAAAAAGGTAATTTTTGAAGCCAATATCCCTAAAGAAGAAATTAAGTATATCATGCTTGGTACCACGCATTGTACCAATGCTCTTGTAGAACGTAAAGAATTGAATAAAATTGGTGCGATTCGTATCGGTTTACCAGCAAGCAAGGCCATTCCAACAATGACTGATTTTCCAAGTGATTTAAAAGAATTTTTAGGAAATCATTTATATATGGTACGTGGTGGATATGAGTTTGACGGCAGATTAATAAGCCCTTTAGACGAAGATGAAGTTAAAAATTGTCTGCTTAAAATGAAGGGAAAGATTGAATCATTGGCAATTACTGGTATTTTTTCTAAGACTTTACCAGATCAAGAAAAACAAGTGGCACTCTGGGCAAAAGAAATATTAGATGCAAGTGTAAGAATAAGTTGCTCACATCAAATTGGGGGATTAGGTTTACTAGAACGGGAAAACGCAGCGATACTTAATGCAGCTTTGCAGGGAGTTGCTTCAAAAATGGTAAATGCTTTTAAAGAAACCGTAAATAGATTGGGGTTGTTATCTCGGTTATTTATAGGCCAAAATGATGGTACACTAATGTCATTAGAGCAAGTTCAGAAATTCCCTGTACTTACTATTTCTTCGGGACCAACAAATAGTATTAGAGGAGCTGGTGCCTTATCAAAAGTAGATCATGGTATTGTAATAGATGTAGGTGGCACTACCTCAGATGGTGGAGTGCTAGTCAACTATTTTCCGAGAGAGAGTACGCAAGCTGCACAAATTGGTGGTGTATTGACAAATTTTAGAATGCCAGATGTTGTGGCGATTGGTATCGGAGGAGGCACAATAGTAAGATTTGAAGATAATGAATGTAAGTTAGGACCCGATTCAGTTGGATACTTACTTAAAGATAAATCATTAGCATTTGCTGGAGATACATTAACGCTTTCTGATTTCTTTCTAGCTACAGGTGATTTGCAAATAGAAGGAGCACTAGACACAGAAAGCTTAAAACAAACGATAGAAGTTCTTTCTAAGAAAAACTATGTTGATGCTTTAGCTGCAGTAAAAGATCAAATTAAGCTTTCTGTAGAGAAATTAGTAGATAAGCTAAAAACTGATTCAAAAAAAATACCTGTTGTAGCATGTGGTGGAGGTGCGTTTTTATTACCGAAAAGTATAATTGGAGCATCCGAAGTTATTTTTCCAGAACATATGGAAGTTGCTAATGCCTTTGGAGCTTGCATTGCTCAAATTAGCAGTGAGAATGAATTGGTAATTAATACCCAACAAAATGATGAAGCTCAAGAATTAGAAAAACTCCAGCTAAATGTTAAAAATGATTTGTTAAATAATGGTGCTTCTGAGAGTAGCATTAATGTTTTAACTAAAGAGTCTATACCATTGGCTTATCTACCAGGTGCAGTTAAATTAAAAGTGAAACTTTGTGGAGATTTGATAAGCTAAATTCTATCATTACCAAATGGCAACAAATAGTTATAAATAAAAAGTGAGTGACTCTGCGACTAAGCACAAAGGTGTCTATATCTATTTAATAATCAACAATATAAAATCAAGACTCTGACCGCTCTTTCTCTGAAAAAGGAAAACTACGAAGTACGTGGTAAGACAAAACATCATTCAATAAAAATCATTTAATTGTAATAAAATATATAAAAAAATATCTATCCTGTTTATTTAGAATGATTCTAAAAGCAAAAATTATTATATTCGAGACTTACTTTAATAAAAACCAACACTTTATGGCAAACGTTTTATGGTTACAAGGAGGTGCATGTAGTGGTAATACTATGTCTTTTCTTAACGCGGAAGAACCAACCGTTGTAGAACTCATAACTGATTTTGGGCTCAATATTCTTTGGCATCCAACGACTGGATTACAAATTGGAGATCAAGTTCAGGATTTATTAAGAGATATTATTGCTGGAAAAGAGCAAATGGATATCTTAGTGTATGAAGGCTCATTAATTCAAGGTCCAAATGGAACTGGATCGATGAATTACTTTGCAGACCGTCCAATGAAAGATTGGATTAAAGAACTTTCTGAAGTAGCTGGTTATGTCGTTGCCATAGGAGATTGCGCCACCTGGGGAGGAATTCCTGCTGTACCACCAAATCCAAGTGAATCTACAGGGTTGCAATTTCATAAAAAACAAAAAGGAGGTTTTCTTGGATCTAACTTCGTATCTAAAGGAGGTTTACCAGTTATAAATATTCCTGGTTGCCCAGCGCATCCAGATTGGATAACTCAAATTTTAGTAGCTATTGCTGTTGGTAGAATTGGAGATGTTCAAATAGATGATTATCATAGGCCTAAAACATTCTTTACAGATTTTGTTCAAGATGGATGTACTAACGTTACCAATTTTGCTCAAAAAGTTGATGGTAATTTTGGTAAAAGAGGAGGATGTTTATTCTATGAAGTGGGTTGTAGAGGACCAATGACTAGAGCGAGCTGTAATAATATATTATGGAATAGACAATCTAGTAAAACACGCTCGAATCATCCTTGTTTAGGATGTACCGAACCTGGTTTCCCACATAACGACCTTATGAAAGGAAGTGTATTCAAAACTATGAAGTACATGGGAGTATTCCCTAAAGAAGTTCCTACAGGAAGAACTAAATTGGCATATTACATGGAGGCTGGTTTCCAAAAAGTAATGCCAACCAACAAGCGAGTAATGGAAACTTCTAAATAATCAATTAAAACTATAGTAATGTCAGTAAAAGAATTAAATATATCACCTGTAGGAAGAGTTGAGGGAGATTTAGATGTGAAGGTGTACATAGACAATGGAAAAGTAACCCGAGCGCATACACAGGCAGCTATGTTTCGAGGTTTTGAGAAAATTATGGCTGGTAAAGACCCACAATCAGGTCTTATTGTAACGCCAAGAATTTGCGGTATTTGTGGAGGTTCCCACTTGTATTGTGCTTCTTCTGCATTAGACACTGCATGGGGAACAAAATTGTCACCAAACGCCTTACTTTTAAGAGCAATTGGTCAAGCCTCAGAAACCTTGCAGAGTATTCCAAGATGGTACTATGCTATTTTTGCAACAGATTTAGCAAATAAAAAATATGCAAATCAACCTTTGTACAAAGAAGTAGTTGAACGCTGGTCTGCTTATGTAGGCACCACATTTCAAAAAGGATTAACAGCGAGTGCGTTACCAGTACAAATTTATGCTTTGTTTGGTGGCCAATGGCCACACTCTAGTTATATGGTTCCAGGAGGCGTAATGTGTGCACCTACTTTAAAAGATATTACAAGAGCACATGCTATTTTAGCACAGTTTAAGAATGACTGGTTAGAACCTATTTGGTTGGGATGTTCTATTGAGCGTTATATGGAAATCAAATCATGGGATGATATGTTAGCTTGGGTAGAAGAAAACGAATCACACAAAAATAGTGACTTAGGTTTGCTTATTAGAGCTGGACTTGAGTTTGGTTTAGATAAATTTGGACAAGGTGTTGGTAAATTTTTGGCAACAGGAACATATTTACATAAGGATTTATATAATAATCCAACGATTGAAGGAAGAAATCATGCTTTAATTAGTTCAAGTGGTTTCTTTGATGGGGAAAATTGGCATGAATTTGATCATTTAAAAGTAAGCGAACATGTAAAGCATTCTTGGTACGATAATCAAGAAGACGGTTTGCATCCTTGGGATGAACCTTTACCTACACCTGCAAAATCTCAGGTATTACATGACACAGATTTTGATGGACAATATTCTTGGGCAAAATCACCACGATATGATGGACACGCATGTGAAACGGGACCATTGGCTCGTGTTATTATGAATGCAAATCCAAAAAATAAAGAACATCAAATCAGAGATCCATTATTTGGAGACATTATTAAAAAATTAGGACCAAGTGTATTTACACGTGTTCTAGCTCGAGTACATGAAGCTCCAAGAATCTATAAATTTATTGAACAATGGTTATCTGAAATAGACCTTGATGGCGTATTTTATAACAAACCTGTTGAAAAAGATGGAAAAGGCTTTGGAGCAACCGAAGCTGCTCGTGGTGCGTTAGCTCATTGGATCGAAATTAAAGATGGTGTTATAAAGAATTATCAAGTAATGGCACCAACGACTTGGAATGTTGGCCCACAAGATGGCAATGATAACCCTGGACCAATAGAGAAAGCATTAATGGGCATTGAAATTGAAGACCCAGCTGATCCTGTTGAAGTTGGTATCGTGGCACGATCATTTGATTCTTGTTTAGTATGTACTGTACATGCACATGATGAAAAAAGTGGTGTCGAATTATCGAAATTTAAATTATAACACGTACAATATAAAATAGTTACATAAAACTTTCTTAAGGTAACACTTAAGAAAGTTTTTTAATTTTAAAGAAATTAAAGATGCAAATTGCAATTATGGGTTTTGGAAATCCAGTACGTAGTGATGATGGTATTGGTATGTATGTCATTGAAAAACTAAAAGAACATATTGGTGAGAACGATGCTATCAATATTTTTGATATGGGTACGGCTGCTTTTGAAGTATTGTTTGGTTTAAAAGGACATCAAAAAATAATTTTAGTTGATGCTGCTTTAAATACCAATGAGCCTGTAGGTACATTGTTTAAAGTACCAGCTGAAGAAGTGTTGAGAGCACCGCAAGAAGATCCATTGGTGTTTCTACACGGTATGAAATGGGATCAAGCCTTATCGTATGCTAAAAAGATTCTACAAGATGAGTATCCCGATGATATTCAAGTGTATTTAATTGCTATAGAAAATACGAAATTAGAGGTGGAACTAAGTGATGCTGTTAAACTTGCTGGAGATAAAGTTGTTGAGCATATATTAGACGAATTAAAAATTTTAGAAGTATTGTGAGCGAGAAGGTGTCATTAAAATCATCTCATATTTTTTTAGATAGTGAATTAGTAGAAACTGTTTTTCAAAATATTCATTATGCTTATGTTACGTACGTGAAAACTCAAAAAAGATTACTTATAACACCTGTTAGTAGTCAATGGTTTGTGAAAATGTATGAGCCAACACAATTTTTATTAAAATCAAGAAACCTAAAAGGAGACAGAACGTTGGCAATTCGAGAAATTTTAATTGATAATGATTTAGATATGACAGATAGAGCACTTGATTTTGAAGTGATTAAAAATACAAACCTTATAAAAGTTAATTTATAATGGCAAAACGAAATGACCCAAACGATGCTTGGTTATTAGATGCCGAAGTACAATATAAAATTGAAGAGGTAAATAGTCGTTGGGAAGTGTCACTTGTATTTATTAATACTAAAAACCCCAACCATATTTTAATCCAAAAAATAGGCGATTATAGATCGAAACAATTAGCAGAAGTGTATGCAAAGAATATGCAACAAACAGCCGCAAAAGATATTAGAGGAACACAAAAAGTAAACAAAGAT
The DNA here is from genome assembly GCF_056591795.1 of Maritimimonas sp. 2210JD6-3. Lineage (NCBI taxonomy): Bacteria > Pseudomonadati > Bacteroidota > Flavobacteriia > Flavobacteriales > Flavobacteriaceae > Maritimimonas > Maritimimonas sp. 2210JD6-3. The sequence continues at coordinate 21,514 of NZ_JBWQOJ010000026.1, forward strand.
GATTACAATATTAACAGCAACTAACTTTAAAGAACCTATTTCTGAAGTCATTCAAACTGTTGATCGCTTAAACGAGTTGGTTACCGTTGTAGATAATACAAACGATATTGATAATACATCTAAACTGCTTATAGTTGAGGAGAATATAATAAAAATTACACTTGATTGGTACGATACAGAGCCACCTTATGTACTGCCAAATGTTGCCTATGATTCTAATAATCTTTTAGCCATAATCTTTTATAAGTTAGGTAATCATCAAAAAGCATTCGAATTTCTTTCAGAAGAAAACAGCTTGTATAATGATCTTTTAGTAGCCACCCATTTGCAATTTGGTTATGAGATTTCAGAAGATATGTTTTCTAAAATCGACTCACTTCATAATCAATGCATCATACAGCACTACGGAAATTATAAAAATTCATATTCTTTTGAGGAATTTAAGCAACGTTATCAAAACGCCATTGATAATTCAACAGATGATGAGACAAGGGTATTTACAGCGAAGCATTACAGTAATTTTCTTTTAGATAATGAAGCTTTTAAAGAAGCAGAACAGCTTATACGTTCGCTTCAAGATAACGCTATATCTCTTGAGGCAAAAAATGTGTTAAATATTCAATTGGCCTCGGCCTTAATGGCACAATTGCAATTGCCATACAACGATGATACACTCGAAGAGATTTCAGAGTTATTTCGCAAAGGAATCAACTTTTATGAAACAAAAGACCAAAAGGTAAATGCTGGTTTATTATACGTTGATGCTTCAGAAATCGCCAATTTTCAAGAGGATTATATTGGTTCTAAAGACTTCATCAATAAAGCCATTTTAATTTTTAAGGAGGCTGATATTCCAGAGTTTTTGGGTGAAGCTGGTTTACGAAAAGCTATCTTGCTTTATACGTGGAGTAAAAACGGAAGTCCTCAATATTACAAACCTGCCATAAATGCATTTCAAGATACGCTAAAAGTGTTTAAGCGAGATACACATCCTCAAAAGTTTGCTGATGTACATCATAATTTAGCACTGATTTATTCAGAAATTCCTGTGTCTTCAGAAGAAAAACCAATTTGGACGGCCTTTTGTGCTTCCTCTTTTAAGGAAGTATTAAAATTTTATACTAAAGAAAGCTACCCTTACGAGTTTGCGATGGCAAGTCACAATTATGCTACCGCTTTAATGAGTTTTCCTGAAGCTAAATTACATAACAATTTAGATAAAGCTTTTGGGATGTTTGAAGAGGCTCTGACGGTTAGAACGGCAGAAGCATACCCTTTCGAACGTGCTTTAACTTTGGTGAATCAATTAGAACTCTATTGGATTATGCATAATGAAGATAGTGAAGAAGAATTTAAAAAGTACAATACGATGCTCAATAAAGCCAACGAAATAAGTCAATTAGTTACAGATAACACATTAATTGAAAAGGCCAGCGAACATATAGAAGCCTTAAAAAAATTAAAAATTATATTGAGTTAATTATGCACGAAACGTCCATCGTAAATAGTATTATGCGAACTTTAGAAATGGAGTTTGAACAAGAAAAATTGAATAAGATGAAAGCGATTCATCTTAAAGTAGGGATTTTGTCAAATATAGAACCACGACTATTACATAATGCATATAGCGCATACCATATTACTAATCCGGGATACCATCATGTAAACCTTTATATTGAATCTACAACACTTAAAATTCAATGTGAAGTTTGTAATCATATTACAGATGTAAAGAACTATCGATTTATCTGTGATAATTGCGAAAAGCCAAGTAAAAATGTAATTCAAGGCGAGGAAATGTTAATACATAAAGTAGAATTTGAAGATTAACACAGTGTTTATAAATCACTAATTATTTAAAAAATATATTATGAGTGTAGATAAATCCACAAAAGTTGCTCGAGGAACAGCACAATGCGAGAATACAAACATTAATCTGTTAAAGGCTAACGATTTTGTAGCAGATATTATAAAAAAGGAAATGACAAAAACCAATACACTATTGGTTAATATTACTTCATCTGCTGGTAGTGGAAAAACCACTTTAATGCAAAAAACTGCTGAAAAGCTAAAGAATAAATTGACTATAGCAGTAATGGTAGGTGATTTAGAGACCGAACGAGATGCCGATCGTATTCGAGAGACAGGAATCTTTGCTTTACAAATAGTTACAGGTGGAATTTGTCATTTAGAAGCACAGATGATTCATCAAGTATTAGATCAGTTTGATTTGCCTAATATCGATTTGCTTTTTATTGAAAATGTTGGAAATTTAGTATGTCCAGCTTCTTTTGATTTAGGTGAAGATTACCGTGTCACTTTAATGGCAACGACTGAAGGAGATGATAAACCAAAAAAATATCCGCGAATGTTTTTAACGAGTGATATGATGCTGGTTTCGAAATCAGATTTACTGCCTTATTTACCATTTTCTGTTGAGGCTGTAACGAAAGATGCACGAGAAGTAAATCATGAATTAGAAGTAATTCAAATATCTTCTATTAACGAAGAAGGTATTGATGAATGGTGTGATTGGTTAGTTGAAAAAGTAAGGCAAAAACAAGCAATTTAATAGTAACCCTCGAAGATTTTCGAAACCTTCGAGGTGTTAATGACTTAAGATGCTAAAAACATTTAAAATACAAATAAAAGGACGTGTGCAAGGTGTGGGTTTTCGTCCTTTTATTTTTAATCTTGCTAAAGAGCATCAGCTTAATGGTACAGTCTCAAATAATGAAAATGGTGTTATTATTTTTTGTAATACATCCGAAGTAGGTGTAGAAAAATTTTTAGATGCTATTCTTGTTAACAAACCTGAAATAGCTATAATCACTTCACATACTATTGATGAAAACGCATATTTAGAATTTAATGAGTTTACCATCGTTACTTCTAAAGTAAAAACTCAAATCAATTTGCCCCTAACACCAGATTTTACTGTTTGCGAGTCTTGTAAAGCAGAACTATCAGATTCAAAGAACAGACGTTTTAAGTATCCGTTTACTACTTGTGTACACTGTGGCCCTCGTTATGCTATTACTAGTAAATTTCCATTTGAAAGAACGCATACATCATTAACAAATTTTAAGATGTGTGAGGTTTGTAGTGAAGAATATACCAACCCAAATGATAGACGGTTTCATTCTCAAACCAATTCATGTAGTGCTTGTGGGATACAATTACGCTTTACGGATAATGAAGGAAAGTTAGTTGCAAGAGATCAAAATGATTGTATTAACAAGGTCGTTCAGTTTCTTAATCAAGGAAAGATTATAGCGATTAAAAACACCAATGGTTACCTATTGTGTTGCGATGCTTCAAATTCTAAAGCAATTAAAACTTTAAGAATACGAAAGAAAAGACCCAACAAACCTTTTGCTGTATTGTACCCTTCAATTGAAATGGTGAACGAATACTTTGAATTATCATCTTGTGAAAAAGAGGCGTTGCAATCTCGAGTTGCACCAATAGTAATATTACAAAACACTAAAAAAGCACAGATTGCGACTCAAGAGATTGCACCAAACTTAAATCAAACTGGTGTGATGTTGCCATCATCATCATTATTGCACTTGCTAATGCAAAAAATAGGAACACCTATTGTAGCTACAAGCGGTAATATACATGGCTCACCAATTATTTCTATAGAAGAGGAAGCAGAAAACCTCTTGAAAGAAGTGGCGGATTATTTCTTGCATCACAATCTTGATATTCAATTTTCACAGGATGACTCTGTTCTAAAGTTTGTAAATAGACAAAAACTTATCTTCAGACGTTCAAGAGGATTAGCACCAAATCATATAGAGGTTGAAGCAACACCTAATGAAGCACCTGTTTTAGCAATGGGAGCTCATTTAAAGAGTACATTTACTTTTGTTCCAAATGGGCAAATGTATATAAGTCAATACTTCGGAAATTTAGATAACTATGATGTTTTAGAGCGTTATAAAACTACAATAGAACAATATATAAACTTGTTTGAAACGAAACCAAAAACAATTCTTATAGATAAGCATTCACAATATCAAAGTTCTATTTTAGGAAAAGAATTGACCTCAAAATGGAATGTTAATCTAAAAGAAATTCAACATCATAAAGCACATTTTGCAAGTGTTTTAAGAGAGCATAACATGTTTGATTTCAGAGAAAAAATATTAGGTGTAATATGGGATGGAACAGGTTTAGGCGATGATCATCAGATTTGGGGAGGAGAGTTTTTTACATATCAAAATAAAGAAATAAAACGATCAACTCATTTTGAGTATTACGATTGGTTAGCAAATGATAAAATGGCAAAAGAGCCACGCTTGGCATTATTCAGTCTTTTAGACGATGAACATAGAAAACTAATAAAACATAAGTTTTCTAAAACAGAATGGGCTATTTATTCAAAAACAATTAAAACAAACACGCTTAAAACATCATCTGTAGGTAGATTGTTTGACGCTGTGGCTTCAGCACTTGATGTTGTTGATATAAATACGTTTGAAGCTGAAGCCGCAATGCTACTTGAAAAATGCGCTAGCACATCAAATTCTGATGATTATTCAGATTTGTTAGAATTCAAAAGTTATGATACAATCCCTTCAAAACTTTTAATTCAAATAATCATCAAAGCATTTAATGATGGTGTTTCTAAAGCTTATATTGCTGGTAGTTTTATTTTTACTTTAGCTAAAATAATTATCAATATCGCTCATAAAAACAATATAAAAACCATTGCTTGTAGTGGTGGTGTTTTTCAAAATTCATTATTGATTACTCATTTGACTCAAATGGCTAAGAATCAACAAATAAATTTAAAATTAAATCGTAAATTGTCTGCTAACGATGAGAATATATCTTTTGGACAATTAATGTACCATCAATATATAAAAAATTAGAATAATGTGTTTAGCAATTCCAGGAAAAATAAAAAGTATAGAGTTACAGCATAATGGTATGGTTAGAATGGCAAAAGTGTCTTTTGGAGGTATTACCAAAGAGGCAAGTCTTGAAATGTTAACAGATGCAGATATTGGTGATTATGTATTGGTGCATGTTGGTGTTGCGATAAGCAAAGTCAATGAAGAAGAAGCTAAGAAAACATTTGAATATTTAGAAGAGATAGGTGAATTGGGAGAATTGGAGGATGTTGATGAGTATTTACCAAAAAAGGAAGATTTATGAAGTACATGAATGAATATCGAGATCCTGAATTAGCAAAGCAGTATCTCGAAGAAATAAAAAAAACAGTTACACAACCTTGGTCTATAATGGAAGTTTGTGGCGGGCAAACACATAGTTTGGTTAAAAATGGCATTATAGAAATGCTTCCAGATCAAGTTACTATGATTCATGGTCCAGGTTGTCCTGTTTGCGTAACACCTTTAAATTTAATAGATAAAGCCATTCATTTGGCATTGAATGAAGATGTGATTTTATGTTCTTTTGGAGATATGCTTCGTGTACCTGGCTCTAAAATTAATTTGCTAGAAGCTAAAGCAAAAGGAGCTGATATTCGTATTTTATATTCGCCCTTAGAAGCGGTGAAAATTGCAGAAGATAACCCAGATATTGAAGTTGTGTTTTTTGCAGTTGGTTTTGAAACTACTGCACCAGCCAATGCTTTATCTGTTATTCATGCAGACAGAAAGGGCTTAAGTAATTACTCTATTTTGACGTCGCATGTATTGGTGCCGCCAGCGATTAAAGCAGTAATTGATGATGAGGAAAGTAAAATTGATGGTTTTTTAGCTGCAGGACACGTATGTACCATTATGGGGAATTCAGAGTATCATCCACTTTCGGCAACCTATAGTGTACCAATTGTAGTCACTGGTTTCGAACCTTTAGATGTGCTGCAAGGCATCCTGATGGTGATTCGTCAGTTAGAAGCTCATAAATCAAAAGTTGAGAATCAATATTCACGAATTGTTAAAGAAGAAGGGAATATCGAAGCTCAAAAAATGATTTTCGAAGTCTTCGAGATTAGAAATCAAATGTGGAGAGGTATTGGCGAAATTCCTGAAAGTGGCTATGCTGTTAAAGAAAAATATGCTGCTTTTGATGCCAATAAAAAGTTTAGTATCTCAATAGAGGAAGCACCTGAGCATCCCGATTGTATTTCTGGTCAAATTATGAAAGGCATAAAGAAACCTTTTGAATGTCCTCAGTTTGGTAAAAAGTGTAAACCATCATTTCCACTTGGTGCACCAATGGTAAGTAGTGAAGGCGCTTGTGCTGCTTACTACCATTTTTCAGGGCTTGTTGAAGCATAATTTTTATTTAATAGTTATAAATGTCGGATTCAAAAAAAATACGAATGCAACTGCAATGCCCAATGCCAAAATTAGATTTTGATGTCATTACACTTGGGCATGGAAGTGGAGGAACTCTAACCAATAAATTGCTCGATAGTGGTGTTTTCGATTTGTTGAGTAACGATATTTTAGATAAACGACATGATGGTGCTTTTTTGGAAATGAATGGCAAAATGGCGTTTTCTACAGATAGCTTTTTGGTATCACCAGTTTTTTTTCCTGGTGGAAATATAGGGGAGCTCGCTGTTAATGGTACTGTTAACGATTTAGCAGTGTGTGGTGCTATTCCCAAGTACTTATCCTTAAGTTTTATTATTGAAGAAGGGTTAAAAATGACAGAATTTTGGGAAATTTTAGTAGCTATTAAATACGCTTGTGAAAAAGCTAATGTAAAAGTAGTTACAGGAGATACTAAAGTAGTAGAAAAAGGTAAAGGCGATAAAATATTTATTAATACGTCTGGTGTCGGTAACATTCATCCTAAAGCAAATATTAACGAAAAGAATATTAAAATTGGAGACAAAATTATCATTAGTGGTAATATGGCAACGCATGGTATGGCGATTATGTCTGTTCGAGAGGGATTGGAGTTTGATTCAACTATAGAGAGCGACACTACAAATTTAAATCATACTATTTTAGGAATGATTGATAAGTTTGGTTCAGCAATTCATCTCTTAACCGATCCAACACGTGGTGGAGTTGCGACAGTTCTTAAAGAAATTGCATTATCCTCTAATGTAGGAATCGACATTTTTCAGAAAGATTTACCAATAGATAGCCAAGTGGCAAGTGCTTGTGAGCTATTGGGGTTAGATCCTTTATACGTAGCAAACGAAGGCTTGTTTTTAAGTTTTGTGGATGCTTCTATAGCTGATTCATTTTTAGAAACACTTCAGAAAGATAAAAATGGCATTCATGCAAAAATTATTGGATCTGTTGTAAATGAACATCCTAAACAAGTCATTTTAGAAAGTACTATTGGAGGAAAGCGTATGGTAAGTATGCTTCCTGGAGAACAATTACCAAGAATTTGTTAGTTTATGGATTATACTACTTTAGGTGATAAGGTTACAAATGCATATACTTTTAAAGGCTCAAAACATAAACCATTTTTAGCACCAAGGGGAGTTTTTGTAGCAAATAATATGTTATTTGTTTCAGATACAGGCCAGAATCGGGTGTTTATTTGGAACAGCATTCCGACGTCTGAATTTAAAGAACCTGATGTTATTTTGGGACAGGAAGTTATTGGGAATTCAGGCAGAAATTCTAATGAATCTGTTTCTTCAAAAACCTTACATTATCCTTCAGGTGTTTGGAGTGATGGGAACAAATTGATTGTTGCTGATGCTTGGAATCATCGTGTGTTGATATGGCATACCATTCCTAAAAAAAATGCACAACCAGCAGATGTAGTTTTAGGGCAACCAGATTTTGAAACGAATCAACCTAATGAGAAAGGGCAATCATCAAACCCAGAAGCCAATACTTTAAATTGGCCGTATGGTGTTTTTTCTGATGGTATAAGTCTTTGGATTGCTGATACAGGTAACCGTCGTGTTTTGTTTTTTAAAACAATTCCCACTGAAAACTTTGCCAATGCAGACAAAGTAATTGGAAAACCAGATTTCAAAACTCGTGATTATGAGAATAAAGATTCTGTTTGGCCATATTCTGTTAAACTTAATAAGAAAGGTTATTTAGCGATAGCCGATACACAGTTTTATAGAGTTTTGGTTTGGAAAGACAAAAATGATGCTTTTAATAAACCTGCTGATATCATCATAGGACAAGAAAACTTTGATAATGCGGGCCAGAATCAGTTTAGACTTTCACCAGAAGCCAATACCTTAAACTGGACGTATGATGCATGTTTTTATAAAGATGGTATTTTGGTTAACGATACAGGAAATAGTAGAATTTTAATTTTTAACGCTATTCCAAAAGAAAATAATAAAAATGCTGATGCTTTAATAGGAAGGCCAAATTTTATTACAAGCAGTGAGTATAAAGAGAATATGCGCGGAACGCATCCTGCTATTTATTGGCCATTTTCGATTACAACTGAAAAGGATAAATTATTCATTGCAGATACTGGAAATCATCGTTTGGTTATTGGTGATTTAAATTTATGATTATTTGTTAAAGAGTTGATTTTCTTCTTTGGTTAATAATCTTGATTGAATAATAAATCGAAGCCCTAGCGGAATTTCTAATGAAAAACTTGACCCCCTGCCTTTGGTAATATCTACGGTAAGATGTGTATGTCTCCAGTATTCAAATTGATCTTGATTCATATAAAAATTTACGCCCTCAATGATACCTAATAAAATGTCACTCTCATCAAGATACATTTCTTCTTTTTCTAATAGCATTGGTGATGAACCATCACAACAACCACCACTTAAATGAAAAATAAGTTCTCCATACTTTTCTTTTAGTTGATTTACTATTTTACCAGCTTCAACTGTTATTTCTATTCGTTGCATACTATTTTATTTACTAAAAACTCATTTAAACTTTTTCAATTTGCTACAAAATTACTTTTTTGGTTCTGTTTTGCCTTTTTATACTTTTATAGCATTGCTAGGTAACTCAAAAAAGCCTTCAATAGTAGCAAAAGACCTTAATTTTTGCTTAAACTCAAAAAGTTTAAATGAGTTTTATAATAAAAAGGTTGAATTAAAACTATTTTAACCTTTTTAGTTATTAATCTATTTCTAAAAGAAGCCTAGTTTGTTTTTATCATAAGAGATTAACATATTTTTTGTTTGTCGATAGTGATTAAGCATCATTACGTGGTTTTCTCTACCAAATCCAGATTTTTTATAGCCACCAAATGGCGCATGTGCAGGGTATGCATGATAGCAATTTACCCAAACTCTACCTGCTTTTATTGCACGTGGTATTTGATATAACTGATGTGCATCTCTTGTCCAAACACCAGCTCCTAATCCATATAAGGTATCATTTGCAATCTCTAAAGCTTCAGCTTCATCTTTAAACTTAGTAACACAAGCCACTGGGCCAAATATTTCTTCCTGAAATACACGCATTTTATTATGACCTTCTAAAAGAGTTGGCTTTATGTAAAACCCGTTTGCAAGGTTACCTTCTAAATTTTTAGCGCTTCCACCCGTTAATACTTTTGCACCTTCTTCAACGCCAATTTTTAAATATGATTGAATTTTCTCATATTGATCGTTGGAGGCTTGCGCTCCAACCATCGTATTTATATTATAAGGGTTGTCTTGAATAATAGCTTCAGTTCTAGCAACAATACGTTCTATAAATTTGTCATAAATATCTTCTTGTACCAATATTCTTGAAGGACATGTACACACTTCACCTTGATTAAAAGCAAACAAAACAGCACCTTCTATCGCCTTATCTAAAAAAGCATCGTCTGCATCCATTACAGAGTTAAAAAATATGTTTGGCGATTTTCCACCCAACTCCATTGTTACTGGGTTCAAGTTTTTAGAAGCGTATTGCATTATTAATTGTCCAGTAGTAGTTTCCCCTGTAAAGGCTACTTTATCTACACCTGAGCTTGAAGCTAATGGTTTACCAGCTTCTGGACCAAAACCATGCACTATATTAATAACTCCTGGAGGAAATACATCTGCAATTTTTTCCATTAATAAAGTTGCGGTAGATGGTGTTTGTTCTGCTGGTTTTAGCACTACACAATTACCTGTGGCTAAGGCAGGAGGTAACTTCCAAGATAACATTAATAGCGGAAAATTCCATGGAATAATTTGCCCTACTACACCTAATGGTTCTTTTATATTCATCGATAGTGTATTGGCATCTAATTCGGTAGCGGTTCCTTCTTCTGCTCGAATACAAGCTGCAAAATAACGCCAATGATCTATACATAACGGAATATCTGCGTTTAAGGTTTCTCTAATAGGCTTGCCATTGTCACAGGTTTCCATAATTGCAAATTCTTCTAAATTATCTTCAATTATATCTGCCACTTTATTAAGTAATGCAGCTCGGGTAGCTGCTGATGTATTTCCCCAAGCTTCTTTAGCATTGTTTGCAGCGGTAATGGCGTTTTCTACATCTTCTTTTTGAGATCTCGGATATTTTGCAATCAGACTATTATCAATCGGTGAGGTATTATCAAAATAATTACCTCCAACAGGAGCAACAAATTTACCATTAATAAAATTCTGGTAAGTGTCTTTAAATTGTGGTTTAGAATAACTCATTTCTTTATTTTTTTAGTGAATATTACGTTTAAAGTAGTCTGTACTTCAGTATCTATAAAGGTATTATACTACAATGAAAATTATTTGAACATACCTATTATTAACTTGAACATATCTCTTAATTTATCATTTTTCATGTAGTTTTTCGTATTATTGTATATGAGTACGTTGTTAAATACACATAATGCAAATAGAAAACTAACCACACTTGTGGAAAACCGAACAACGTATAATGCTGAATATGCCGAATTAAATATTTTTGAAACTCATAAAGTTGCAGAAAAAGTGGCACTTACTTTCGATTTTCCTGTAATTGCAAGTATGCTTACAGGCAAAAAAATTATGCATATTAACGGATTGCCTAGCTTTGATTTTTTTCCGGGAGAATCAGTAGTTATGCCAAGCAACAAAGAAATGGTTATTGATTTTCCTATTGCAAAACAAGGCGAACCAACACAATGTTTAGCTTTAGGTATTGATGCTAATAAGATTAATGATGTAGTACTTAATTTTAATAATCAGGTTGCTATTGAAAACGAAAATAATAAGTGGGATTTAGATAAGTACGCATCACATTTAACTAATAATATCGCTGTAAATCATCTAGTAGAACGTTTGGTTTATACTTTTACTCATAATAATAAAACTAAAGATGTTTTACTTGATTTAATGATACAAGAACTTATTGTTCGATTACTTCAAACCAAAGCAAAATCTATCATTTTAAATGATAAAGATCATTTGTTTAGCGACACTAGAATAGGAATGGTTATAAAATATATTAAAGAAAATCTAACCAATGGTGATATTAATGTAGATATGTTAGCAAAGAAAGCACACATGAGTACATCTCATTTTCATAAGAAGTTTAAAAATACATTAGGTGTTTCGCCGATAGATTTTATTAATTCTGAAAAAATAAAATTCTCAAAAAAATTAATTAAAGAAAAGAAAAGTTTTCAAGTTTCTGAAATAGCCTATATGTCTGGTTTTAACAATATAAGCTATTTTAACCGACAATTCAAAAAAATGGAGTTAATGACGCCACAGCAATTCAAGAAATCCATTCATTCATAATTAAACTTAAACATTGTAAAAACACTTATTGAGAGTACTTTATAAGCTTAAATACAACCAATAGAAGCCAACAACTATTGCAAATAATCCACCAGCAAAACGAATACCTTTAAAAAAAATATTGTTGTGTCGATGTTTAGAATACGATGCCAACTTTCCTAGAATTAATGCATAAGCAGACATTGCTAATATAGTGCCAATAGCAAAACCAATAATATATTGAATTCCTTCAGAATTATTTTCAAAGCCTAATACTGGTAATAACAATAAAAAATGAGCAACGCCAGCTAATCCATGTAAGAATCCTATTCCTAAAGAAGAAAAAATATTTTGTTTTACAATTTTATCATGAGTATGCTCATGACCTCCGTCATGATTATGTTCATGCGTATGTATATGCACATATATTTCCTTTTCATTATGAACATGAGGATGCAAATGTTTCTTTTTTTTATTAAAAATGCGGTAAAATGCCCAAAGCCCAACACCAATTAACACTACGGCAACTAACTGTTCACTATATTTAGAAATGGCTTCTACTGGAATAACATCTTTAAATAAAAGAAATAAAATACCTATTAAAAGCATTCCTAATAAATGTCCCAGCCCCCAAAACAAACCTATTTTCCATACTTTTCTTTTAGTTTCTATTACTAAAGGTGTCACAGCTGCTAAATGATCTGGACCAGAAATAACATGAAGCATTGAGGCTAATGTGCCAGCAAGTAGAGGAATAGTAATTGTCATTTCTAACTTAAAAGTTGCACGACCAATTTAATAAAAAAATAATCATAATCAATTATGGTAAAATAAGAAATATTGATTTGAAGTCATTTCAACCTACATCATGATAAAAAGATGTTTAATAAAAAGTGAGTGATTTGGTTAATAGGAGAGTGTTGTGTTTTTAATTGACTGTTAAACAATGAATTATAACTTAGATTCTGACCCCTCTTTCCCACAAAAAACCCAGATTGCAGTGTCCCCAATAACTTAGCCACTATTGGGGTATTTTTACTGTTTTTCTATTGTAATAGTAATTGTTTTAGAGGCAGGCGTATTACTTGTATGCGCAACACTATCAATAGGAACTAATACATTAGCTTCAGGAAAATACGTTGCGGTGCACTTTCGAGGAATAGAATAAGGAATTACTAAAAACGTCTCAGCGATACGTTTTTCATTATTAAAATGACTGATTAGGTTTACGGTATCTAATTTTTGGAGACCCTGATCAATCATATCATAGGAATTCATAAATAATACTCTTCGTTCATTTATAACACCTCTGTATCTATCATTGAGGCCATAAATAGTTGTATTGTATTGGTCATGTGTACGAATGGTCATTAAAATAAATTCATCATCATTTAAATTGATATCAGAAATTGTATTGATTGTAAAATTTGCCTTACCAGTTGAAGTGGGTTTAAAATTACCTTCACGAGCATTATTGGGTAAGTAAAATCCTCCTTTTTGGCGCACACGACTGTTATAGTTATCAAATCCTGGAATGGTAGCTTCAATTTTTTCTCGAATTAGATCATAATTAGTTATAAGCTTCTCCCAAGTAACTTTAGAATCTTTTAAAGTAGCTTTTGCCATACCAGCAACAATAGCAGGCTCACTTAGTAATTCTTCAGAAAGTGGTTTTAAATGTCCATGTGATTGATGTACCACACCCATTGAATTTTCAACACTCACAAATTGTTCGCCCGTTTCTTGAATATCTTTTTCTGATCTTCCTAGGCAAGGTAATATGAGTGCTTTTTTACCATGAATTAAATGACTTCTATTTAATTTTGTAGAAATATGTACTGTTAAGTTACATTTTCTTAAGGCTTCGGCTGTATATTCTGTATCGGGAGTAGCTGATATGAAATTGCCACCCATACCAATAAAAACTTTTGCTCTTTGGTTATGCATAGCCTTTATGGCATTCACAACATCATAGCCATGTTCTCTTGGTGTTTTAATTCCGAATTCTTTATCTAATGCATCTAAAAAACTGTCTTTTGGTTTCTCCCAAATACCAACAGTGCGGTCTCCTTGTACATTCGAATGACCTCGAACAGGACAAGTACCAGCTCCTTTTTTACCAATACTTCCTTTTAAAAGGAGAAGATTTACAATTTCACGAATATTATCTACCGCATTTTTATGCTGCGTAAGCCCCATAGCCCAACAAATAATAATTTTTTTATTGGAGGAAATAAGATTCGCCGCTTCTAATACCAATGATTTAGCGATGCCGGTTCTAGCAATTAATTCATCAACATTGTATTGTTTTAGATCTTCTTTTAAAGCTTCATAATCATGTGTTTTTTCTTTAATAAAATCAAGATCGATAACATCAGGTTTCGTTTCGGCTTTTTTAAGAAGTAGTATTAATAATGCTTTTAACAAAGCTACATCTTCATTAATCTTTACTTGAAGAAAAATATCTGTTAATTGATCCCCATGAAACCACTTTAAAGGATTTTGAGGATCTTTATAATGCATTAAACCAACTTCTGGTAACGGGTTTACCGTAATGATCTTACCGCCATTATCTTTTGTTGCTTTTAAAGCATTTAACATTCTAGGATGATTTGTGCCTGGGTTTTGACCAATAACCATCACAATATCTGCATGCTCGAAATCATCTAAGGTCACAGAACCTTTACCAATACCTAAAGTTTCTGAGAGTGCTACACCACTAGATTCGTGGCACATATTCGAACAGTCAGGAAGATTATTTGTGCCATACTCTCGTACAAATAACTGATATAAGAAGGCAGCTTCATTACTAGTTCTTCCTGAAGTATAAAAAATAGCTTCGTTGGGAGAATTTAGTGCATTTAATTCCCACCCAATAAGGTTTAAGGCATCTTGCCAGGAAATTTGTTCGTAATGATCACTGCCTTCATGTAATATTACAGGATGCGTAATGCGCCCCATTTTACCTATTTCATAATCCGATAATTTTGCTAATTCACTAACTGCGTGGGTGGCAAAAAATATTGGTGATACTCTATTGTTAGTTGCTTCTTCAGCAATCGCTTTAGCTCCGTTTTCACAGTATTCAGCCAAAAAAGCACGTTTTTCATCAGGATCAGGCCAGGCACAACCTGGGCAGTCAAATCCATCTTTCTGATTCATTTTAGCAAGTAAGCCTATACCTTTTACTAAACCAACTTCTTCAGTAATATGCTTAATTGTAGATTGTATTGCCTTTACACCAACAGCAGACTCTGGAATTTCTTTTAATTTAATTCCAGTTAATTTTTTTGGTGGTTGTGCTGTTGTCTTCTTCATAATTTACTGCATATCAACATAGTTAGCGTTCGCATAAATGGTTGCTTTATCATCTCTGCTAAATCCTATAAGGCATATTCCAAATTCCTTCGCGAAGTCAACAGCAAGCGATGAGCAAGCTGAAACAGCGACAATAATTGGAATCATAGCAATAAAGGCTTTGGAGACAATTTCATAGGAAACACGCCCACTTACCAATATGCAATCTACACTTTTTAATTCATTTTTATTTAATAAATCACCAATTACTTTATCTAAAGCATTATGACGACCAATATCTTCTTTAATACTTAATAAGTGCCCTTTTGCTGTAAAAGCAGCTGTTGCATGAGATCCTCCAGTAGTCGAAAACAAATGTTGCTGTATTTTCATTTTTACATACATTTTCTTGAGCTTTTCTATACTAATTTTCTTTGATGATTCTATTGCATCGCCTTTAAGCTCTATATCTGCTAACTCTTGTTTACCACAAATTCCGCATGAAGAAACTGACAACAGTGTGCGTTTATTCATATATCCATGTCCCAGCATTTCTTTAGGGATTGTAGCGTTTATAATAGAAAAACCGTTAGATTTCTCTTCAATAACTTCTAAAGTTAACGAATGGTTGTTTTTATAAATATCTTCTGCATATAATAAACCTCTAACTAGGTTTTCATCATCATTTGGAGTTCGCATCACCACAGTATAAGGCTCATTATTGATATTTATTTGTAATGCTGCTTCAACTACTAAAGTATCCTCTATTTTTCTAGAAATAGACGAACTGGTTTTTAATGCTTTATATTTTAGCGAATCCATAGATTAGATTTACTAGGTAAAGTTATATTTTTTCGCAGATAAGCACAATTTTATTAGTATTCATATCGGTTGTGAAAAACAGATAATGATTTCCACCATCTTTAAAACCTGTTTTTTTTCGTATCTGTACGACTGTTTCAGGGAAATTACGTGTAGTTATATTTGCTTTTTTTGTAGGAATGATTTTTATAAGTTCTTTCTTATTATACTTTGTTTTATAAAGTATTTTAAAGCTCCTTCCTGGATAACTTATTAATTTATTCGATGTGTATAAGTGACTGTTATTATGAATTTTAAATATATTTAATTGATTTGAAACTTTATCATGCAAATTTCCTTTTAAAATGGCAGCATTGGGTTCGTATAAATATGTTAAGGGCTCTGAAAAAGTGGTTGCAGTCTTATTGCCAAAATCACTTTCAAATATTTCCTTTGATAATTTTTTTATGTTTATCGTATTAATTTTTGTATTCCCCTTGTAGTTTTTATGAAGGATAAATAAGAGTTCTTTTACTTCATTCTCTATAGCGACAATGTGCACTTCTTTTACAAACTCTAATTCATTGATGGCACTTGTAATATCTAGTATTGGAGATGTTTTGATCATGATAGTGTTGGCATGCTCAAATAGTACATCTAAATTTTCTGGCACATTAGGTAGGCAATCTTTTAATAAGAAAACTTTACCTTTTATGTCATTTCTACGTGAAGGATCAATATAGATACAATCATAATTATGTTGATTGAGTTTTAAATATTGCAGTCCATCAGTAACTATGGTTTTGATGTTTAGGGCTCTTAATTGTTTGAAATTATAAGTTGCAATCTGAGATAACTCTTTATGTATTTCGCAATGTATAACTTGTCTAAACTGTTTAGAAAAATAGTAAGTATCTACTCCTAAACCTCCAGTGACATCGATAAGGCTAGAGCCTGAGACTAACCTCGATTTATAATTGGCAGTAATTTCAGAAGATGTTTGCTCTATATTTAATTTATTCGGATAGTAAATATTCTGGGTTTCAAACCAACTTGGTATTTTTTTTTGACAACGCTTTTTAGCTTCAATTTGAACTACAAGTTCTTGAATTGTGATATTATTAAAAGGGCTTCCTTTAAAAAGTAATTTTGAAGTGTCAGCTTTTAAATTATCATTAATAAATGTTTGAACTTCTTTATGTAGTAGTAGAAGATTCAAAAACTATAAATCTTTTGTGAGTGATTTTACAATCTTATTTTCTGATAAGAATTCTTTTAATATCACTTTAATAGCTGTGTACATGGGTACGGCGACAATCATTCCGGTAACACCGAATAGCAAGCCAAAAATGATAATAATTAAGAATATCTCTAAGGGATGCGCTTTTGTAGCTTGAGAAAAAATTCTAGGCTGGCTAATGAAATTATCTATCATTTGTGCGATAAAATATCCTATTAATACATAAATAGTAGTTGGTACTATTTGTGTTTGAAAATCTTGATCTAAATGACTCGTCATGGTTAAAATTAGTATTAATACCCCTCCAATTAAAGGGCCTACATAAGGAATTAGGTTTAATAATGCGCATAAAAACGCAATTACTATAGCATTATCAACACCAAAAATTAAGAGAATAATAGTGTAAAGAATAAATAGAATAGTTATTTGAGTAACTAAACCAATAAAATATCTTGATAAAAGGTTTTCAATTTTCTCTAAAGAAGCAGCAAAGCGATTTTCAGTTTTATCAGGAACAAGAACCATAAGTGCATTATGAAGCAACTGACTATCTTTCATTAAGAAAAAAGCAATGAACAATACAGAAAACAGACCAATACTAAAGCTACCAAGAGCTCCAATAATATTATTTAAAAAGTTGGGGATAGCCTTAAAGTTTGAAAAGATATCCATTTCTTTTAGTTGCTCGAACATATTGATACCTCTAGAAGATAGGTAGTCGTTGAGCTGGCTAACTAGGTTTTCAATTCTAAATTCAAGTTGATTTATGTCTAACAACGATAAATTTTGACTTTGTTTAATGATAAGCGGAACAAACATTGAAAACAACCCGAATAACATTGCTAAAAACAAGATCATTGTGGATACTACAGCTAAGGTATTAGGAAATTTTAATTTTCTTTTTAAAAAGCGAATAATAGGTCTTGCAATTAAAGAAAGTACTGCAGCAATAATCACATAAACTATTACCGATCTAATTTGATATAAAAAATAAAGCAACACTAAAACACCTAAGATAATACCAATAGCTCTTAAGATTCCGTTACTAATTGTTTTTGAATTCATATTGATAAATATAAATGAAATTTTTAAAGGTAAGACTTACTTGGTATCGATAATATAAAAATGACTAATCAAACGTGGTTTAAATTGTCTTGATTGTTCGGTAGCAGTATTTAAATTATAGGTTTCAATATATTCTATTTTGGTGTTTTTTGGTATTAAATTGACTAATTCATTCTTAGACTTTGAACTTAACAAAGCAAATTTATTATCATTTGGAAGCTCCAGCTTTTCATTGGTAAGTTTGAGATTCGGAATTTTATTTCCGTATTGCCAGATAGCTTCAGGAGCAATTTTATAACCGTATAGCAAAATTTGTTGTTCGTCAACCTTTGTTTGAAGTGTACTTAGAGGTTTGTAATTTTCACTTATAAATCCTTTTGAAAGTGGTAATCCGATTACTAAAATAGATACAAATAAGAGTATGGTAAGATAAAATACGTTTTCTATGTTTTTTGATTTTAAGTGCCTTATTATTAAAACACTAATTGTTACTAGTATAATTGAAAGCACGAAAAATCGTATTAAATGTTTTTGAATACTACCTTCAAATAGAAAATATATTAAAAAAGGAAGAACTAACCCTATCAAAGCAATGAACCCAAAATTAAAATATACCAGAATTCTCTCTTTCACTTTCATTTCGTCTTTAAAAGCTCTTATGAGATAAGAAATATAAACCCCAATATTAATTGCTAAAGGGATTAATACCGGCATGAGATAACGCGATTTCTTTTCTGGAATAATAGACAATAGAATTACGGCTATGATTGTCCATAAAAAACTAAACTTATAGGCCGTTTTATAAATAACCTTTTTACGTAAATAAGGATACAAAAGACTTATAAATGCTAGAATTGTCCAAATGCCACTTTGTGTGAAAAAACTCCAATAATAATAGAAGGGGCGTACATTATAACTTGACCAATTACCTGTTTCGCGTTCAGTAATAGCCTTAAATGTACTCGGGTCTTCGAGTCTTACATAGAGATACCACCAACCACCAATTATCAAAGCAATAAACACAAATGCTATGATAGGTAATATTTTAGTTTTAATGGACTTGTATTGAAATGAAAAACCAAAAGCTATTAAAAAAGAAAATAGTAATACATACACAGATACGGGACCTTTACTTAGTATAGAAAAACCAATAAAAATGCTAGAAAGTAAAACATTTTTCCAAGAAACTTTTGCTATATAAAATAATTGAAATAAATAATAAATACCTATCAGCATAAAGCCATGTGCAAAAATATCCCAGGGAGCCTCAATGATAATGCCTAATACATAAAATGAGGTAATTACAATCAATGCATTTATAAGACTGTTATATACAGGTAAGTATAATTTTGACAACTTAAAGATAAAAACCCCAGTAAAGAGTACCATAATAACAGATGGAAGTCGCATACCAAATACGCTGTTAATACCAAATAGAAGCGCTGATAGTGCAGATAACCATGTTGGTAATGGTGGTTTTTGATACCTGGGTTCACCATTCATGGTTGTCAACAACCAATGATTATCTAAAATCATTTCTCTCGCTGTTACAAAATTTCTGGCTTCCATAATGGTAACATTTAGGACTTCTAAATTTGGTAATAACATCAGTAGAACTGCTACACAGATAGTAGTGATTGGATATTTTTTTAAAATGGCTCTAATCATGTTGTTTTCGTAATAACATAAGATTCCTTACATAAATAGTTGACCCAAGCAAATGTCCTACTAAAAGCACAGGATCTTTACGAATAATGGCATATGCTAAAATCAAAATGGAACCTAGTAAACTTAGTAGCCAAAAACCAAAAGGTAGATCTGACTCTTTAGTTCTTTCAGAATATATCCATTGATAAACAAATCTTAGTGTAAAAATAACTTGAGAGACAATACCAAGTATTAATAACCACTTAGGTATAGCTTCATTTCTAAATAAATTATCAACATCAATAATATTATTATTAAAGTAATAGATACCTATTAAAATAGGGAATATCAACAGGAACCATCTAATTATCTTAGGGAATTTTTGCCATTGATTTTGTAATTGTAAATTACGTATGTAGATAAAGTAGGTGAGTGATTGTCCTAACATAATTGCAAAATCATCGCGTAGATATCCATATATAAACAATAGAAAAGACGCTAACAAACTTAAAAACCAAAATAGAGAAGGGGTAATTACTTTTTTCGCCTTTTCAGAAGTCAGCCATTGTATAATTAGCCTAGATGAAAAAAGAAGTTGTGCTAAAAAACCTATGCTATAAATAAGCCAACTTCCCATTATCCTTTTTTAGCAATATCGTAATTAATATATTTTTTCTTCATCCACAAATAAGCAAAGCAATCACTTAACGGACCTAATAATCGATTCCACAGGCCAAACTTAGCTTCTCCTGCTATTCTAGGAAAATGCCTTACAGGG
This sequence comes from Maritimimonas sp. 2210JD6-3, assembly GCF_056591795.1. Taxonomy (NCBI): domain Bacteria; kingdom Pseudomonadati; phylum Bacteroidota; class Flavobacteriia; order Flavobacteriales; family Flavobacteriaceae; genus Maritimimonas; species Maritimimonas sp. 2210JD6-3. The sequence continues at coordinate 41,923 of NZ_JBWQOJ010000026.1, forward strand.
ATTTGCTTTATGCGTTTATTCTGTAGCAGCACCATGGCAGGTAAAAAGCGATGCAAACCTCTAAACATGGGTATTTTTTTAGCAACATCCGTTCTCATAACTTTTAGTGGGCACCCTGTATCATCCATACCATCTTTTGTAAATGCCCTTCTGATACTATTAGCAATTTTAGAAGACATGTTTTTTACAAAGCTATCTTTTCTGCCTGCTCTTACACCAGTTATAAGTGCATAGTTATCACAATGCTCAAGTAATAAATTAAAATCTTCTGGTGTCGTTTGTAAATCAGAATCTATATAACCAACATATTCGGTCTGAGTATGATCGAAACCAGCTTTTATGGCTGCACTTAATCCTCGATTTTCTTTAAAACAGATAAACGAGAAGGCCTCGTTACGTTCGCAAATATTCTCTATTAATTCTTGACTATTATCTTTAGAGCCGTCATTTACAAAGAGCACCTTCGTTTCTTTAAAAGCATTTTTAAAATAATTTATAAAAGCTTCTTCAACTCTAGCTAGATTATCTTCTTCGTTATATACGGGTACAACTACGGTGAACTGATAGTTCATAAGATTTATTGTTATCCTGCAAATGTATTCTTTTTTGGTAAATCGGCTAAAATAAAGAAAAGCCTTATAGAGTATCATTATGCTCTTTACTTACGTAAAGAAGATGTGTCATACCTAGGTAAGGTATTTTTTTGAATAGAAAGTATTTTTATATAATTTAAACTAATTTAATATTATTTATATCTATATTTAATACTGTATTCAATAATTATTTTGTTACTCAAAAAAGTTTTGCTATGTCGAATAAAAGAAAAAGTGTAAAAGTTAGCTGGAGGCAAATACAAGGACATCAGTGTCTTTATTTTGAATTCAAAAATATTTTTAAGGCTGATGATGCCAAAGAAGTAATTGATGTTTGGAAAGTAATGCTTGATAAGCTTCCGGAGAATGAAAAGCCAATTATTGTCTGGGATTGTAGCCAAATGAAAGGATACGAATCTGAAGCAAGATTGTTATGGCAACAAAACATAAAAACATTAAAGAATAAGATTGGTATTATTTATTTAATTGCAGACTCTGTCGCTATTCAATTAGGCGCAGATATGGTTTCATATTTTACTTCTATCAAGATTAGAACAGTTAAGTCAAAACAGAACTTAGAAAAACTTTTAACATCTGTGTAAATTAAAACTCACTCGTTGTATGTAACTTAACAGTGGGATATTTTTGCTGTGTCATTTGAATTGTGAATGCAGAATCTGCTAAAAATACTAATTGCCCTTGTTTGTCTTTTGCAAGATATCGTTGTTTTACACGTTTAAATTCTGAAAATTCTTCATTCTTTTCATCTTCTGGCTCTACCCAACAAGCTTTGTGCACATTTAGATTTTCATATGTACATTTTGCACCATATTCATGTTCTAATCGGTATTGAATCACTTCATATTGAAGGGCACCCACAGTACCAATAACTTTTCGGCCATTTAATTCTAAGGTAAATAACTGAGCTACACCTTCATCCATTAACTGATCTAAACCTTTATATAATTGTTTAGCTTTCATAGGATCTGCATTATTTACATACCTAAAATGTTCAGGTGAAAAGCTGGGAACTCCTTTAAAGTTTAAAATTTCTCCCTCGGTTAGCGTATCACCAATTTTAAAGTTTCCCGTATCATGAAGTCCTACAATATCTCCAGGATAGGATTCTTCAACAATTTCTTTCTTTTCGGCAAAGAATGCATTTGGACTTGAGAATTTTAATTTTTTGTTATTTCTAACATGTAGGTAAGGAGCATTTCGTTTAAAAGTACCTGAAACTATTTTAACAAAAGCTAGCCTATCTCTATGCTTAGGATCCATATTTGCATGTATCTTAAATACAAAACCAGTTAATTCTTTTTCAGTCGCTTCGACGAGTCGGGTATCAGACATTTTAGCCTGCGGGAAAGGAGCTATTTCAATAAAGCAGTCTAATAACTCTTTAACTCCGAAATTATTTAAAGCTGAACCAAAGAAAACGGGCTGTAATTTTCCGTTTCTATACTTTTCATAATCAAACTTAGGATATACCTCATAAACCAATTCTAATTCTTCTCTTAATTGATTTGCAGCAGCTTCTCCAATATGCTTATCTAATTGAGGATTTGCTACATCATCAAACTCAACACCTTCAGAAACAGTTTGCTTGTTTTCAGATGAGAAAAGATTCAGTTTTTTATCCCATATGTTATAAATACCTTTAAAGTCATATCCCATACCAATTGGGAAACTTAAAGGAGTTACAGTTAGTCCCAATTTCTGCTCAACTTCATCTAAAAGATCAAAAGCATCTTTCCCTTCACGATCAAGCTTATTAATAAAAACAATTATTGGTATGTTACGCATGCGGCAAACTTCAACCAGTTTTTCTGTTTGTTCCTCGACTCCTTTCGCAACATCAATAACCACAATTACACTATCTACGGCAGTAAGTGTTCTGAAAGTATCTTCAGCAAAATCTTTGTGACCAGGGGTATCTAGAATGTTTATTTTTTTATCCTTGTAAATAAAAGCTAATACCGAAGTAGCTACAGAAATACCACGTTGACGCTCGATTTCCATGAAATCTGAAGTAGCCCCTTTTTTAATTTTGTTATTTTTTACGGCTCCAGCTTCTTGTATTGCCCCTCCAAACAGCAAGAGCTTTTCAGTTAACGTAGTTTTACCAGCATCAGGATGCGATATAATACCGAAGGTACGTCTTTTATGTATTTCTTCTATAAAGCTCATCTCTAAAATTTGCGATGGCAAATATAGGTTTAATTTAAAGATTTATTGTAGTACTTCTACTTCAAAAAACACATCGTTCTTGGGCCACTCTTGCTTGTCTATTTCTTCTTGTGCTATTTTATTTAGAGTGCTAAAACCACTAATAATTTCACCATAAACGGTATGTTCTCCATCAAGGTGAAAGGCACCGTTTTTATCTTGAACGAAATAAAATTCAAAAGGAGTAGAGCGCTTATTGGGATTGTTGGTCCAATCACGAGCAGCCGCCAATGCACCATATTTGTGTCTTCTCTCTTTTTTGAATTCTGAAGGAATGGTATAAGAATCAAATTTTTTGCGCATTCTTCTCGTTAACGGATTTTCTGAATTACCACCCTGCACAACAAAATCTTTTACAACTCTATGTACACAAACCGTATTAAAATACCCCTGTTTAGCTAAAAAAATAAAACTTGCACGATGAATAGGTGTATCCTTATACAATCTCACTTTTATATCACCCAATCTAGTTTTAAATAAGACAATTGTTTCTGGATTTTCTTTACCATATTTTTCAAGAAAAGCTACTGTGTTTTTTCTACTGATAATTTCTTCTGTTTGAAGTTCTTCTTTTACTTTAAGAGTAGTTTTCTTCTTAAGAATCACTTTTTCTGTAGGCTTAACTTCAACAGAAGCTTTTTTATTGTGAGTACAACTCAAAAACAAGATTGAAAAAACGGTAACCAATAAGAAACAATAACGCATGCTATAATTTTGTATGTAAATATAATTATTGTAATAAATCTTTGTACTTTCGATAGCCTATTTTATTCTATGCGTTTATTTATCATTTTTCTTCTATTATGTACACTATTCAGTTGTAAAAAAGAACCGAAAGAAAATATATCGAAAAGTTTCTCATGGAAAGAAGTTCATATGCCTGTTGAAGGTAATACAATGCAGCCTTATTTATTTGCAAGTAAGACAAATTTATTGTTATCATGGACCAATAAAATTAACGACTCTATTGCTTCACTTAAGTATGCTTCGTTAGAAAATGAACAGTGGAGCAAGGTAACGGAAATTGCAAAGGGAAAAGATTGGTTTGTTAATTGGGCAGATTTCCCTGCAATAGCTCAAAATAATGGAAATATTTTAAGTTATTATTTAAAAAAATCTGATGAAGCTACCTTTGCATACGATATTTTATTAAAACATGCATCTGGTACTCAGTGGAAAGAACCTTTTAAATTGCATGGTGATACAACGAAAACTGAACATGGCTTTGTATCAATCATACCTTATAAAAAAACATCCTTTTTTGCTTCTTGGTTAGACGGACGAAATACTTCTGGAGGACATGATCATGAAAATGGAGGTGGTGCAATGACTATAAGAGCTACAGAAATTCTTGATAATGGCGAGAGAAAAAATGAAGTAGAATTAGACACTAAAACTTGTGATTGCTGTCAAACAAGTGCAGCAATTACGCAAAACGGACCCATAGTAGTGTATAGAGATAGGTCTGACGATGAGATACGTGATATTTTCATTTCAAGGTTTATTAATGGCGATTGGACACTGCCTAAGCCTATTTTTAATGATAATTGGAAAATAACGGGTTGCCCTGTAAACGGACCTAAAGCTACTGCTTTAGATAACAATCTGGCAATTGCGTGGTTTACGAATGCAAATAGAAGTGCAGAAGTAAAAGTAATATTTTCTAATAATAATGGTAAGAAATTTGATGAACCCATTATAATTGATAGTGAAAATGCAATCGGTAGAGTAGATTTAGCTTTTCTAAATAATGACGAGGTACTAGTAACTTGGATGAGATCTAACAATAATGAAGCAGAAATATGTATAGCCAAAGTGCATAGAAAAAAAGGAAAGATTTATGAAGATATTATAGCAAATGTAGTGTCGTCTAGAGCAACAGGTTTTCCACAATTAGAAATTTATAAAAATAAAGTTTTTGTAGCTTATAATGATGTAAAAGATACTAAAACCAATGTTAAAATATTAAATATTAATAAAAGTGTTTTTGAGTAGATACGGTAAATTTTGGCGTATTTAATTAGTACATTTGTCTTATATGATTTAATGAAAAGATGATAGAAGAAAAGGTAATTCTTGTTAATGAAAATGATGAGCAAATTGGTTTGATGAACAAACTAGAGGCACATGAAAAAGCACTATTGCATAGAGCTTTTTCTGTATTTGTTTTTAATGCTAAAGGACAATTATTGTTACAACAAAGAGCTGCAAGCAAGTATCATTCACCATTATTATGGACAAATACTTGTTGTAGTCATCAACGTGACGGAGAAACCAACTTAGAGGCTGGGAAGCGGCGTTTACAAGAAGAAATGGGATTTACTTGTGAATTAAAGGAAGTCTTTTCATTTATATACAAAGCTCCATTTGACAACGGGTTGACAGAACATGAATTAGATCATGTGATGATAGGTGAGTATGAATACGATCCTAAAATCAATAAAAGTGAAGTAGAAAATTTTAAATGGATGAGACTAACAGATATAAAAGAAGATATTGAAGAGAAGCCAGAAATTTATACAGAATGGTTTAAAATAATTTTTAATGAATATTACCAACGATTATTGTAAGCTTAATGAGAGTTACTGTAAATAGAAAAGCACATTTTAATGCAGCGCATCGGTTGTTTCGTAAAGATTGGACCGATGAAAAGAATGCTGAGGTTTTTGGTAAATGTAGTAACCCCAATTATCATGGTCATAATTATGAATTGATTGTATCTGTTACGGGGCCTATAGACCCAGAAACAGGTTTTGTAATAGACATGAAAGTGTTAAAAGACATTATTAAATCTGAAGTAGAAGATGCGCTAGACCATAAAAACTTGAACCTAGAAGTGAAGGAGTTTGAAAATTTAAATCCAACGGCAGAAAATATTGCTGTAGTTATTTGGAATAAACTTAGAATACATATTGATGCCATCAACGATCTTTCAGTTACCTTGTATGAAACACCTCGCAATTTTGTAACTTATTCTAGAAATTTATTATGAGTCTTAATTATCCTTTGAAATTTAGACCCATTCTGAAAGAAAAGATTTGGGGAGGAGAGAAGCTCATAGAGCTTCTTAATAAAGATTCTGAAAAAAATAATATTGGGGAGAGTTGGGAAATTTCTAATGTTAAAGATAATGTCTCTGTAGTTTCGAATGGAAAACTGAAAGGGCACACCCTTTCAGACCTTATGGTTTTATATAGAGATGAACTTTTAGGAAAAAAGGTTTTTTTAGAGTTTAGTTATGAGTTTCCTTTACTTATAAAGTTTATTGATGCTAAAGAAGCATTAAGTATCCAATTGCATCCTAATGATGAATTAGCCAAAGAACGTCACGATTCCTTTGGTAAAACAGAAATGTGGTACATCATGCAAGCTGATGAAGGAGGGAAGTTAGTAGTAGGTTTTAAAAAGAATTCTTTCAAACAAGAATATTTAAATCATTTATATGATAAATCGCTATTAAAAATCCTCAATGTAGATAAAGTTTCTAAAGGAGACGTTTATTTTATTCCAACAGGAAGAATTCATGCTATCGGAGCAGGAGTATTACTTGCTGAAATACAACAAACAAGTGATATTACCTATCGTATTTACGATTGGGATAGACAGGATGCTGCTGGTAATTATAGAGAATTGCATACAGATTTGGCATTAGATGCCATAGATTATAAAGCGGTTGCAAACTACCATGAAGAATATAGTAAAGAGCTTAATAAACAGTCTAAAATTGTTGATTGTCAATATTTTACAACTAATATTCTTCCGCTTAAAGAAGCATTGAGTATAGATCATAGCAGTAAAGATTCATTCATAATTTATATGTGTGTTGAGGGTAATGCAGTTATAAAAACAGCTGGAGGAGAAGTAGAATTAAATTACGGAGAGACGACTTTGATTCCGGCTAGAGTTAAACAACTAGAGATCATTCCTAGTACTGATTATGTAGAACTTCTAGAAGTATATATAAGCTAATATGAATTACAAGCATGTAAAAGTGATTGCTTTTGATGCAGACGATACTTTGTGGGTGAATGAAACCTACTTTAGGGAAGCAGAGCATGAATTCGCTAAGCTTTTATCGATTTATGAGACTAAAAATAAAATTGATCAAGAATTATTTAAAACTGAGATGAAAAATCTCAAATTATATGGTTATGGGGTAAAAGGTTTTATGCTCTCAATGATTGAATCTGCTTTAGAATTGTCTAATTATACAATTAATCAAAAAACAATAGAGAAAATTATCACTATAGGTAAAGAAATGTTAGAAAAACCTATAGAACTTTTGAATGGAGTTGAAGAAACTTTAAAAGTATTGCACCCAAAATACAAACTGGTTTTAGCTACAAAAGGTGATTTATTAGATCAAGAAAGAAAATTAGAAAAATCTAATTTGATACAATACTTTCATCATATTGAAGTACTTAGTGAAAAAAAATCAGAAAATTATACAAAACTCCTAGGTCATTTAGATATTAATTCTTCAGAATTTTTAATGGTTGGTAATTCATTGAAATCTGATGTTTTACCTTTACTAGATATCGGTGCAGAAGCTATTCATATTCCATTTCATACAACTTGGGCTCATGAAGTTACTGAGCCTAAGCAAACTCATAGTTATAAAACAATTTCTAAACTGACAGATTTATTAGAATTTTTATAATGAAAGAGCTTACACTAAATACATGGAATAGAAAGCAGCATTTTAATCAATTTAATGACCCTTATTTTGTGGTTACATTAGATTTTGATGTGGTTAGAACTCATAATCATTCAAAAGAAAGCAATAAATACTATTAAAAATTTCAAATACCGAATTTATGATCAAAGAGTATTTATACACAAGATTATTCATGCTTCAGCATCTATTTTAAGACCAAATAAAACTTTTGGCTGCTCATTTATACATTGCCGTGGTTTAATTTTTAAAGACATAAAGAACCATATTTTAGGATTAAAGAATCTATGCCCAAATTGACTTTTGGTAAATTTCTAAAAAAAGAAACAAACTAATAATGCCCGTTGCAATCGCTGTTAATCATGCTTTGGTTGATGGTTGCCATGTAAGATCATTTGTAAAAAAGTTTCAAGAAAATTTATACGATTTTTAAGAAATAGACACTTTCATTTAGTGTAAATTTGCCCAAACTTTTAAATATAATATATGGCTAGTGTAAAAAATTTAAAAAAAGATATAAATTATGTGTTATCTGATATCATTGAAGAATGTTATATGTGGCAAATGCTTCAAGAAGATGATAAGAAAGCAGCAAAAGCAGAAGCAATTATAGATGAGACAATTGTAACTTTTGACGATTTAATTTCAAAAATACATGCTAAAGATGTAGCTGAGAAGAAGTTACATTATAAAGCAATTAGTAAAGAATTAGAAGACAGAGCGAATGAATTATTAGCTAAGATTCAAAAGTTGTAATTATTATAAAATTTTTAACATCTCTTTACACTAAGTTGCTTTATTTTTACGTTATTAACTAGTAGATATTTTAAACTGCGAATAGTATATGTCGAGAGCAATGTTTGAATACACAAAAACGATTCTAAAAAAAGTAAGCTTTAATGTAGAATTGTTTTGCAAAGAGTTAGAAAAAGCCATTAATAGGTTATTACCTCACGAAATAGAGGAGCTAAAAATATGGTTAGATGAATTTACAGTGAATAAGCCAGAATTATATGTTTGCTTAGCAGCTGTTAAA
>NZ_JBWQOJ010000027.1:0-47256 GCF_056591795.1 Maritimimonas sp. 2210JD6-3
AATAAGCGCATGCAGATTTTAAAAAAAACAGCACTATTTTTATTAATTAATTTTGGCGGACTCGCCTTTGGAAGTTGGTTAATGAATAATGGGCCAGCAACTGACTGGTATCAAAATCTAACAAAAGCACCTTGGACACCACCAGGATGGGTATTTGGAGCCGCATGGACAACTATCATGATATGCTTTTCTATGTATCTCGCCTATCTTTTTTCAGAAAGTAATACAACTAAAGCATTAAAACTTTTTATAGTTCAATTTATTCTAAATGTGAGTTGGAATTATATATTCTTTAATCAACAATTATTTACGTTAGCACTTATAAGTATCACATCACTGACAATTGTTGTATTTACTTTTTTCTTTGTATTTAACTCAGAAAAAATGAAATATCTACGACTATTGTTACTACCCTATATAATTTGGTTATGTATTGCGACATCATTAAATACATATATAGTAATCTATAACTAATTTCTTTGTTTTAATGTAGCTTCGATATCACTGAATTTCATGTTTTTACTTTTTAATAGAATTAAAAAGTGATATAATAAATCGGCAGCTTCATTTCTAAATAAATCGGAATTATCATCTTTTGCCTCAATTACTAATTCTACAGCCTCTTCTCCTACTTTCTGCGCTATTTTATTAATACCGCGTTTAAATAATGTATTTGTATATGATTCACTTACATTATTATCAATTCGATCGTGAATAGTATGTTCTAAGTCATAAATAAATCCTTTGGCCGTTTCTTCAGCAAAGCAAGAGGTAGTTCCTTTATGGCAAGTAGGACCTTCAGGTACTGCTTTTATCAGCAATGTATCTTGGTCACAATCAATCTGAATGTCTTTTACAGTTAAGAAATTTCCTGATACTTCACCCTTAGTCCATAATCTATTTTTAGTTCTACTAAAGAAAGTCACTTTGTTCTCAGCAACAGTTTTTGTATATGCATCTTCATTCATGTACCCCAACATTAAAACTTGTAGTGTTTCGCTGTGCTGTATGATAACGGGCACCAAACCATTTGATTTATTAAAATCTATATTCATAGTCTAATTGCTATATTATTTCTTTGTAATTCTTTTTTGAGTGCTACTATTTCTATTTCTTTAAAATGGAAAACACTTGCAGCTAATGCAGCATCGGCCTTGCCCAACTGAAACGCATCAATAAAATGGGCAATAGTACCGGCACCACCAGATGCAATGATTGGGATGTTTATAAGAGACGATAACTTGGCAAGAGCTTCATTGGCAAAACCTTTTTTAGTACCATCATTATTCATTGAAGTAAATAATATTTCCCCAGCTCCTCTTTGCTCAGCTTCAATTGCCCAATCAAATAAGTTTAAATTTGTTGGCTTCGTACCTCCCGCTAAATGTACTACCCATTCGTTAGCTATTTTCTTCGCATCAATTGCCACAACTACGCATTGACTTCCAAACTTATCTGCCAATTCATTAATTAATGTTGGTCTTTTTATTGCCGAAGAATTTATAGAAACTTTATCAGCACCATTTTTTAACAGTATCGATACATCATCAACAGAAGAAATACCGCCGCCAACAGTAAACGGAATATTTACCTGTTCTGCTACTTTCAATACCATCTCTTGCATCGTCTTTCTACCTTCTAATGTTGCAGAAATATCTAAAAAAACTAACTCATCGGCACCGAGCTGTGCGTATTCTTTCGCCAATTCTACTGGATCACCTGCATCTCTCAAATTAACAAAATTGACACCTTTTACAGTACGTCCGTTCTTAACATCTAAACAGGGAATAATTCGTTTAGTTAGCATTTATGATAAATTTTTCTAGTTGTTGTAATGAAATCTTCTGTTCATAAATAGCCTTTCCAATAATGACTCCTTCACAGCCCATATCGGCTAACTTTGGTAATTCTTCAAAGGTAGCAATACCACCAGAAGCAATTAGCTTTAACGACGGAACTTCATCGAGTATCGTTTTGTAGGTTTTGAACGAAGGTCCTTCCAACATTCCATCTTTTGAAATATCAGTACATATTACATACTGAATTCCCTTTTGATGATAGCTAGTAATAAATGGAAGTAGTTTTTTATCGCTGTTTTCTTGCCAACCACTTACGGCTATTTTACCTCCTGAGGAATCAGGATGAAAGTCAGCACCTAATATAATTTTATCGGGTCCATATTGTAAAATCCATGATTGAAATACTTCAGGATTCTTAACTGCAATACTACCTCCGGTAACTTGAGAGGCGCCTGATTCAAAAGCAATACGCAGATCGCTATCTGATTTTAATCCACCACCAAAATCAATTTTTAAGTTTGTTTTAGACGCTAAACTTTCTAAAACGTTATAATTGATAATTTGCTTTGCTTTCGCACCATCTAAATCTACAACATGTAAAAATTCAATACCTGCTCCTTCAAATTGTTTTGCGACCTCTAACGGATTCTCATTATAGATCTTCTTTGTTGTGTAGTCGCCCTTAGTGAGGCGCACACATTTTCCATCAATAATATCTATAGCTGGTATAATTCTCATACTTCTAAAAAATTCTTTAGTATTTTCTGTCCCTCTTCTCCACTCTTTTCTGGATGAAATTGAACTCCATAAAAGTTGTCTTTCTGTAACGCAGACGCGTAACGTACTTCATAATCTGTCGTTGCAATTGCTTCTGAACAATTTAACGCATAATAACTATGCACCAGATACATAAACTCAGCTTCTTTTATTTCTTTAAAAAGGTTCGATTTTAAATTATAAATCGTGTTCCAACCCATTTGAGGTACTTTTACCTCATTCGAAAACCTTTGTACAGTTGTATTAAAAATACTTAAGCCCTTTGTAGCATTCTCTTCTGTTGACTTACACATGAGCTGCATACCCAAACAAATACCCAATACAGGCTGTTTAAGCTCTATAATTACCTTATCTAAGTTGGATGCAAGAAGCATTTTCATAGCAGAGCTAGCCTCTCCTACGCCAGGAAAAATTACTTTTTTAGCAGTTTTTATTTCTTCTTTATCCTTACTTAAAACAGCTTCAACGCCCAATCGTTGGAAAGCAAATTGAATGCTTTTAATATTTCCTGCACCATAATCAATAATCACCAAATCTCTCATAGCATTCCTTTGGTTGATGGTAAAATCATCTTATCTGTATCACGTTTTATTGCCATTTTAATAGCTTTTGCAAAAGCTTTAAAAATAGCCTCTATTTTATGATGTTCATTCACACCTTCTGCCTTTATGTTTAAATTACATTTCGCACCATCAGTAAATGATTTAAAAAAGTGCATAAACATTTCTGTCGGCATTTTGCCAATCATCTCTCTTTTAAATTCAGTATCCCACACGAGCCAATTTCGCCCACCAAAGTCAATGGCTATCTGGGCGAGGCAATCATCCATAGGCAAACAAAACCCATAGCGCTCTATACCCAGTTTGTCTGCTAAGGCAGTGTTGAATACCTCTCCTAGAGCGATGGCCGTATCTTCAATAGTATGGTGCTCATCAACTTCAAGATCTCCCGCTACCTGTATCGTTAAATCGAGTTGACCATGACGTGCGATCTGATCTAACATATGATCAAAAAAGGCAATACCTGTATTAATTTTGCTTTTCCCTGATCCATCCAAATTTAGCGCTATCTTTATTTTAGTTTCGTTAGTATTTCTCTCTATAGAAGCTGTTCTATCTGCTAATTTTAAACATTCGTAAATCTCGTGCCAGTCATTAGTTTCTATAGTTATATAGCTATCTAACGCTTCGCGTTTCACTGTAATTTCATCTGTACCTAAAAAGGTTTTATCATTAATATAGATACCTTTACTACCTAAGTTTTTTGCTAGTTCTATATCGGTTAAGCGGTCGCCAATTACAAATGAATTGGATAAATCATACGCATCTGAGAAATATTGTGTTAACAACCCGGTGTTGGGTTTACGCGTAGGTGCGTTGTCTTTTGCATAGGTACGATCTATAAACTGCTCTTTAAATTCAATACCTTCATTTCTAAATACATCTATTATGAAATTATGAACTGGCCAAAATGTATCTTCAGGAAAATCAGGTGTGCCTAACCCATCTTGATTGGTAATCATTACAATCTCATAATCAAGCTCTTTCACTATTCTACTAAGAAATTGAAATACCTTTGGATAAAAAGTTAGCTTTTCAAAACTGTCAATTTGCTCATCTTCAGTTTCTCTAATAAGGGTGCCATCTCTATCTATAAATAATACTTTTTTCATAATAAATTCTTTAGCGTATTTATAAGTTTATCGTTTTCTTGTTTTGTGCCAACCGTAAAACGTAAGCAATTCTTACAAAGGGGTTGGTTACTCCTATTGCGAGTAACAATTCCTTTTTTAATTAATTGCTTATAACGTTCGTCTGCATTATCTACTTTAATTAGAAGAAAATTAGCATCAGAAGGATATATGTTGTTAATAAAATCAATTTCGTTAAGTGTAGATGATAAGCGATCTCGTTCACTTATAATCTCCGAAACTTCGTTTTGTATCTTTTCTGTTTTCCCTAATATTTCTATTGCTTTTTGTTGTGTTAACGAATTCACATTATAGGGCGGTTTAATTTTATTAAGTATATCTATAATCTCTTTGGAAGCAAAACAGATTCCCAATCGTATTCCAGCCAAACCATAGGCTTTTGATAAGGTCTGAGTTACAATTAAATTGGGGTATTTGTCTAGGTAATTTACCCAACTTTCTTGTTTAGAGAAATCTATATATGCTTCATCAATAACTACGATTCCGTTAAACTTTTTTAGCAGTTCATCAATCAAATTACCTTCAAAACTATTGGAAGTAGGATTGTTGGGTGAACATAAAAACAATAATTTTGTATGCCTATTTACAACCGCCAAAATCTGGTCTATATTTGGCTGAAAGTTATCTCTTAATTGTACTTCAATATTTTTAACAGCATTAATGCCCGCCAGCACTTTATACATACCATATGTTGGCGGTAAGGTAATAATAGCATCTTTATTCGGTTCGCAAAAAGCTCTAAAAATTAAATCAAGTACTTCATCACTACCATTACCCAGTAAGATGTTATGCGTATTGACAAGACGCCGGTTGGCAATAAGTTCTTTAAGTGTTACCTGATGTGGATCAGGGTATCGATTATATCCATTATTAAATGGGTTCTCATTCGCATCGATAAAAATCATGTTGTCTGCAACCTCTTTGTATTCATCTCTAGCTGAAGAGTAAGGCTGCAAATCAAGAATTGTAGGTCTAACAAAACGTTTTATATCAGTCATCTTTAATCGTTTTTAATCTCACTGATACGGCATTTTTATGTGCTTGCAAGCCTTCTGCTTCAGCCATTAATTCAATAGCTCCACCAATATTTTTTATACCCTCTCTAGATAATTTTTGAAACGTTACTTTTTTTACGAAGCTGTCTAAAGACACACCACTATATCCCTTAGCATATCCATAGGTTGGTAAGGTATGATTTGTGCCCGATGCGTAATCGCCAGCACTTTCACAACTATAATTTCCTAGAAAAACAGAACCCGCATTTATAATTTTATCGATATAATCTTCGGCATTATCTGAGGCAATTATTAAATGTTCTGGTGCATATACGTTACTAAATTCAATACACTTTTCTATAGACGTTAAAAGTATCGCACTACTATTTTTTAAAGCTTGTAATGCAATCGTTTTTCTTGGCAATGTATCTAGTTGTATTTTGATTTCTGTAATAATGCTATTTACCAATTTTTCATCTTCAGCCAATAAGATCACTTGACTATCGGGTCCGTGTTCGGCTTGCGACAAAAGGTCAGCGGCTACAAAGGTCGCATTGCAAGTTGTATCTACAATAATAAGTACTTCACTAGGTCCAGCAGGCATATCTATAGCGACACCCTTTTTTTGTATCAATTCTTTCGCTTTTGTAACATATTGATTACCTGGGCCAAAAATTTTATATACTTTGGGTATTGTTTCCGTTCCATTTGCCATGGCCGCTATGGCTTGTGCACCTCCCACTTTAAATATTTGTGTAATACCAACAAGATTGGCGGCATACAAAATAGCTGGATTCACTTTTCCTTCCTTATCTGGAGGTGTGCAAAGTACAATCTCTTTACAGCCCGCAATTTTAGCAGGAATCCCTAACATCAAAATACTAGAAAACAAAGGTGCAGAACCTCCCGGAATGTACAAACCTACTTTTTCAATGGCAATACTTTTTCGCCAGCATTTTACGCCACTACTCGTCTCAATAACTTGTACAGTTTCTATCTGAGCATTATGAAATTTAGTAATGTTATCTTTTGCAACAGCAATCGCTTTTTTAAGATCTGTATTTACTAAAGCGACTGCTTCCAAAATTTCATATTTTGAAACCTTGATGTTAGTAATATTCACATTATCAAATAATTGAGAATATTTTAACAATGCCTTATCTCCGTTCTTATATACATCATTTACAATAGTTGTAACTGCCGCTTCTAATTGATTTTCTGGAAGCTTAGCGCGTTGACAAAGGTCACTCCATTTACGTTTATTTGGATATTCAATTATTCGCATCATAAAACCATTTTTTCAATTGGAACTACCAAAATACCTTCCGCTCCAGCCTTTTTTAATTTATCTATTACTTCCCAAAACTTACTTTCTTCGATAACAGAATGTAATGAGCTCCATCCTTCTTCGGCCAAAGGAAGAACTGTAGGACTTTTTAATACCGGAAGTATATTAGATACCTCTGCAATTTTATCATTCGGCACATTCATCAAGATATACTTTGTATTCTTAGCTCTTAAGACCGCTTGCATTCTAAATAATAATTGTTCTAAGATCGCCTCTTTTTCTTCGGGTAATTTATTAGATTTAGCTAATACCGCTTCAGATCGTAGAATTACTTGAGTTTCTCTTAATCCGTTTTTAAATAGAGTACTTCCTGAACTAACAATATCACAAACACCATCGGCCAAGCCAATATTTGGCGCAATCTCTACAGATCCTGAAATTACATGAATCTCTGCATCTATATTATTCTCTTTTAAAAAGCTTTGTAAAGTGTTT
Organism: Maritimimonas sp. 2210JD6-3; assembly: GCF_056591795.1. Classification (NCBI taxonomy): domain Bacteria; kingdom Pseudomonadati; phylum Bacteroidota; class Flavobacteriia; order Flavobacteriales; family Flavobacteriaceae; genus Maritimimonas; species Maritimimonas sp. 2210JD6-3. The sequence goes on from NZ_JBWQOJ010000027.1 coordinate 7,066, forward strand.
GGATATGATGTAGCAATTTTTTTTCCATTAAAATAAGAAAGTTCATTTGTTGTAACTGTTTTAGGCACTGCTAAGGAAACTTTGCACTTAGCAAAGCCCAACTTTTCGACAATCGTAACATTTTTCTGTTTTTCTATTAAAACATTTTCACCTATCACTGCTATATCGGCTACGCCATCTTCAAGATATTGGGGAATATCAGAGTTACGTAAAAAAAGTATTTCTACTGGAAAATTAGGTACCGAAACCTTTAGTTGATCTTTACCATTATCGAGTTTTAGACCCGCGTCTTTTAAAAGTTTGAGTGAGTTTTCGTTTAAACGTCCACTCTTTTGAACTGCAATCTTTAATTTACTCATAATTTGTGCTAGTATTTGTTTGAGTAAATCTTTTGAGCATCTCTTTGAAAAAAGAAAAAATCCGTTTGATTTACTCAAACGGATTTTAAATTTTATGCTTTTAGTTACAACATACCATCTCTAATTCGCTTGAGTGCAAATATGAAAATGATGATGATGTAATTTATTTATAGTCATTGTTTTTTTAATGATCGACAAATTTAAAAGATATAATTTAATAAATACAAACTTTTCTTTAAAAAATATTTTATGGGCAAATTATTTAGTACAATAAATTTTTATTGATACCCATAATATTATTCTTGGTATATGTATTAATAAAATCTTCGGTGAAATATTTGTTACCTAAAAGTTCCTGTTCTTTTAATGTCTCTTGTACTTCTCGCTCTCTATACGCTTTTAACATCGGTTTGCCTAATTCGGCAAAACTGTAATGCCACGGTTCATATTTAAAACCTTTTCGTGCGTGGTCATTGGTATATACTTGATAATACCCATAGCTATGTGCGTTTTTATCCATCCATTCTCTAAAGGTTTTATAAATACCATAGCCGTGAAAGTTTTTGGTGCTTAAAGGATATTTTGACGTTTTTATCCTTCCGTTCACAACATCAATTTCAGTACCCCAATGATGTCTTGAACTACCTGGGATTGCCGTATAACGTATATTGCTATGTATAGCTTCTTTAGGACTTTGTTTCTTTTGTAATGTGTAACGCTTGTATTTTCGTGTCCAGATTAAATTTTGGTGATTAAAACTTCGATAACTAGAAACAACACGTATTGAAAAACCATCTTTCTCAGCTTGATGACTCATTTCTAAAAAAGCCTGATTTGCTTTCTTTAATAATTTATAACCGTTACCATACAACTGAGGTTTACCTCTACCGATAAGGTCGCTATCGGTAAATGCAAAACTTTCTTTTGTATTAGTGAATGCCAAATTGGGTGCTGCTATAATAGCAATTCCTGCAAAAGCAGATGATTTTAAAAAATTTCTTCTTGAACTCACAAATAGGGAAATTTTGAATTAGTAAACTTTACCTAAAAATAAAGCTCTGAGTTACACTTTTGAAGTAGTAAACTTTTGAATTATCAACAATATTTTTTGTTAATTAGTAGGCGAAATAGAAGAAGTAATGAAATCAAAAAATATCATAAATTTTTGATTTTAAATACTTTAAAATATAATATATTCATACAATATCAACAGTATTTATAAACAATTGAAAAAAACCATTAAAAACTAGAGCAAAAAATTAGCGCAAATTATTAAAAAGTTAATTCGCATATTTTGCCTTTTTACTCCCCTTGTACATTTCATATTTTACAAAGCGACATTCTAGTTTACCGTTATATACTTTGATTTTTTTTGAAGTACGTAAACCTACATTTTTAAGACCATTCTCAAAATCAGAAGTGATCAACCAGGCATCAGTATCTGTATATCCTCCTTTTAATGTATTACCAATCTCTTTATAAAAAATGGGTACATCGATCTCTAAGCGTTCTCCATAAGGTGGATTAAATAGTACAATCGTTTTACCCTCTGCCTCCTTTTCTGTATTGAAAAAATTTTCATGACGTATTTTAATAAAATCCTCAAGATTTGCATTCTTTACGTTATCTAATGCCTTTCTTGTTGCTGAAGGTGCTTTATCAAAACCATAAATTTCTCGATCGGAAGAACGGATTCTTTTTAGCAATGAATTTCTAATTACATCAAATAATGCTGAATCAAAATCTTTCCAACGTTCAAAGCCAAACTCTCTACGATTGATGTTCGCTGGAATATTATTAGCAATCATAGCAGCTTCAATAAGTATGGTACCACTTCCACACATGGGATCTATAAAATGTTGTGTGCCGTCATACCCCGAAAGCAATACTAAGCCCGCAGCCAACACTTCATTAATTGGTGCGATATTCGTAGCACTTCGATACCCACGCTTATGTAGTGAATCACCCGAGCTATCGAGCGATACTATACAATTATCTCGATTAATGTGTATGTTTAGTTTTATATCGGGATGTTTTATATCTACATTAGGTCGTTTCCCTTTTTTATCGCGAAAATAATCGACAATGGCATCTTTAGCTTTTAGTGCTACATAGTGAGAATTTGTAAAATTATCTGAACTTACCACGGCATCAATCGCAAAAGTATTTCGTTCTGTAAAAAAACGTTCCCAACTTATTTTTTGAAGTTTATTATAAAAATCATGTTCGTCAGTTACTCTAAATCCATGAATGGGCTTTAAAATACGTACCGCTGTTCTTAGCCCCATATTAGCTTTATACATGAAACCTTTATCTCCTTTAAATGTTACGCTCCGTACACCTTCTTTCACATCCATTGCTCCTAGATCACGTAGTTCTTTTGCTAGTAAACTTTCAAAACCATATAAGGTTTTTGCCAACATTTTAAAGTTTTCGTTCATGAATTCGATTATTTTACGACAAAGGTAATTGAATGAATTGATTTGTTATTTTTGCGCGACACTTTTTCTATGAAAACAAAAAAGAATTGGTTTGAAGATTGGTTTAATACCAAATACTATCATATACTTTATCAAGACAGAAATGATACAGAGGCTCAGCATTTTATGCGAAATCTCACCGACTTTTTACAGCTCAAAAAAGCAGACAAGGTATTAGATCTACCTTGTGGTAAAGGACGCCATGCCATCTATTTAAACTCTTTAGGTTATGACGTTATTGGTGCAGATCTATCAAAAAACAGTATTGAATATGCTAAAAAGTTTGAAAACGATTCTTTAAAATTTGAAGTGCACGATATGCGCAATAATTTTAAAACCAAGTTTGACGCCATCTTAAACTTGTTTACCAGTTTTGGATACTTTGATGATGACGAAATCAATATTGCAGTGCTAAAAAACTTAAAAAATGGACTCAAACCTAATGGAGTTCTTGTAATTGATTTCTTAAATGTTCACCAAGTAGCAGCGAATTTAATCTCGAAAGAAATTGTCAAAAAAAATGACATCGACTTTCACATTTCGAGAAAAATAACTGAGAACTTTATTATTAAAGACATTGAATTTATAGCTGAAAATAAAGAGCATCATTATACAGAATATGTAAGAAATATTAGTTTAGAAACTTTTACACATTATTTTAAAAAAGCGGGATTGAAATTAAAACATATATTTGGAGACTATAATTTGAATGAATTTAATAGTGAATCTTCAAAGCGTTTAATCTTGGTTTTAGAATGAATTACCTAGCACTTTTCGTATCGGTTATTATCGGTGTTATCTTAGTGATCGCCTTAAAACCTAAAACAAAAAGTATTCAGCTACTATTGGCTTTTAGTGGTGCTTATTTATTGTCAATAACAGTTTTATATTTAATTCCTGAAGTTTTTGAAACACAGCAACATGAAATAGGGATATTTATACTTTTTGGAATATTATTGCAAACAATTTTAGAATTCTTCTCAAAAGGGGCCGAACATGGTCACGTGCATATTCATCATGAACTTAAAAATATTCCTTGGTTATTGGTGTTGAGTTTATGTATTCATGCATTTGTTGAAGGGATACCATTACATGGCGATGAAAATGACACCTTACTTTGGGGTATTGTTATTCATAAAATACCCGTGACTTTGGTATTGGCCGCATTTTTATTACATACAAACCTCTCTAAAATTACTGTTTATGGTATTCTGTTAGTATTTGCCTTAATGAGCCCATTAGGCGCCATAACTCCTGAATATATCTCGTTTTTTAATAAATATCAAACACAAATAACAGCTATTATCATTGGTGTATTTTTACACATTGCCACGGCAATACTATTTGAAAGTTCACAGAATCATCAATTTAATATAAAAAAATTTGTAGCTGTTTTATTAGGATTTGGAGTCGCCTATATGAGCGCTACTATTGGGCATTAATTAGCAACTTTACTAATAAATTTGATACGCATTAAACGTAACTCTTCTTCATCATAATCACCATCAAATTCATCTAAAGCTTCTTGAATTTTATCGTTTTCAGCTTCCATAAAATATTCAAAGATCTCTTCTTGCTGCTCTTCATCTAGTAAATCGTCTAAAGTATAGTCTATATTTAGCTTTGTACCCATATAAACAATACGTTCCATTTCTTTAATAAGTTCTGCCATTGATAAACCTTTAGATTTGGCAATGTCTATAAGGGGTAGTTTCTTATCAGTATTTTGAATTACAAATAATTTGAGACCCGAATTACTACCTGTAGTCTTTACTACTAAATCATCGGGTCGTTCTATATCATTCTCATCGACATATCTTGAAATTAATTCAATAAAGGGCTTTCCAAACTTTTTTGCTTTACCATCACCTACACCATGAACATTCGCCAATTCTTCTATCGAAATCGGATATTTGAGCGTCATATCTTCTAAAGAAGGATCTTGAAAAACAGCAAAAGGAGGCACTCCTTTCTTTTTACCTTCACTTTTGCGAAGTTCTTTAAGCATACTCATGAGTTGCTCATCTACGGTTCCTCCTGAACTTTTAGTATTCGTAATTATAGTACTATCTTCATCTCCATCATAAACATGATCTTCAGTCATCATAAATGATATAGGGTTCTTTAAAAAGTTTAGTCCTTGATCGGTGACTTTTAACACCCCATACTGCTCAATTTCTTTACTAATATAACCCGCTACTAATATCTGTCTAATCAAAGCCATCCAATGATTGGCATCTTTGTCTTTACCTATACCAAAGAAAGGTTGTGAGAGTATCTTACGAGATTTTAGTAAAGCATTTTCCTTTCCGATAATGATATTTACTATTTCTTTTGATTTGAATTCTTCATTAGTGTCTTTTATTACTTCAATTAATACTTTAACATCATCTTTAGCTTCCTTTTTCTTTTTAGGGTTACGAACATTGTCATCCATATCAGCTCCTTCGCCATTCACTTCATCGAATTCTTCACCAAAATAATGGAGTAAAAATTTACGACGAGACATCGACGTTTCTGCATACGACACTACCTCCTGTAAAAGTGCATGCCCTATTTCTTGCTCAGCAACGGGTTTTCCTGACAAGAATTTTTCTAACTTTTCAATATCTTTATAAGCATAAAAAGCTAGACAATAACCTTCACCTCCATCACGTCCTGCTCTACCCGTTTCTTGATAATAACTTTCTAAGCTTTTTGGAATATCGTGATGAATAACAAAGCGCACATCAGGTTTATCAATACCCATCCCAAAAGCAATAGTAGCAACCACCACATCAGCATCCTCCATTAAAAACATATCTTGATGTTTTGCACGTGTTTTTGCATCCAATCCAGCATGGTAGGGAATTGCTTTTACTCCATTAACTTGTAATGTCTCAGCAATCTCTTCTACCATTTTACGGCTTAAACAATAGATAATACCCGATTTACCAGCATATTGACGTACAAAACGAATAATGTCTTTAGCAACTTCTTTTGTTTTAGGACGAACTTCATAAAATAAATTTGCTCTGTTAAAAGATGCTTTAAAAGTTTTAGCACCCGTCATACCAAGGTTTTTTAAAATATCTTCTTGTACTTTTGGTGTAGCCGTTGCCGTAAGCCCGATAATAGGAACATCATCAATTTTTTTAATAATATTCTTAAGGTTTCTATATTCTGGTCTAAAATCATGCCCCCATTCTGAAATACAATGAGCTTCATCAATCGCAACAAATGATATATTCTGATCTTTTAAAAAATCTATATAATCTTCTTTGGTAAGTGATTCTGGTGCTACATACAGTAACTTTGTAACGCCATTTCTAATATCGCTCATCACTTGATTTACCTCAGTTTTATTAAGCGAAGAGTTTAATACATGCGCAATGCCATGTTCGGTTGAGATTCCGCGTAAAGCATCAACCTGATTTTTCATTAAAGCTATAAGTGGCGATACTACGATAGCAGTACCCTCTTTTATCAATGCAGGTAGTTGATAGCATAACGATTTACCACCACCAGTTGGCATGATAACAAAAGTGTTTTCGCCAGAAAGAATACTATTAATTACTTGCTCTTGAAGGCCTTTAAATTGACTGAAACCAAAATATTTCTTAAGAGCACCGTGTAAGTCTAAATTTGTCACGTTGTATAAAAATTTATCTATATTTTTAGATACATTTGCATTTAAAGATACAAATTAATTATTTCAAAAAAATGCTGCGGTTTGAATAGCCAAAAAAATATTTTAGACATCGCACGACAAACCATTTCTCTAGAAAGTAGAGCGATAGCGAATTTAATCAATTTTTTGGATAAAAACTTTGAAAATTCGGTTAAATGCATCTTAAATTCGACGGGACGCGTAGTAGTAACGGGGATTGGTAAAAGCGCCAATATTGCTACTAAAATTGTTGCTACGTTAAATTCTACAGGAACACCAGCAATATTCATGCATGCTGCTGATGCAATTCACGGAGATTTAGGTATTGTTCAAAAAGATGATGTAGTAATTTGTATTTCAAAAAGTGGTAATACACCAGAAGTAAAAGTATTAATTCCTTTAATTAAGAATTCTGATAATAAAATTATCGCTATTACTGGTAACAAAGATTCGTACCTAGGCAAAAATGCTGATTTTGTATTAAATTCTTATGTTGAACAAGAGGCTTGCCCCAATAATCTTGCACCCACAACCAGCACAACAGCACAATTAGTAATTGGTGATGCACTTGCAATATGTTTACTTGAAATGAAAGAATTTACGAGTAACGATTTTGCAAAATATCACCCAGGTGGTTCTTTAGGCAAACGCTTGTATTTAAGGGTAAGTGATCTGGTAAATAATAATGAAAAACCTAAAGTTTCACCTGGTGACACTGTTACCGACGTCATTATAGAGATTTCTGAAAAAAGATTAGGAGCAACTGCCGTTGTTGAAAATGACAAGCTTATTGGTGTTGTTACAGATGGCGATCTTAGAAGAATGTTGAAAAATAATGAGAATTTTAATAATTTAACTGCTAATGATATTATGACAAAAGCCCCTAAGGCAATTGACGTAGATGCCATGGCAATAGACGCATTAGAAGTCATGGAAAATCATAATATTACACAGTTATTAGTAACAAAAGATGATTTATATGCTGGTGTTATACATTTACATGATCTTTTAAAAGAAGGAATACTATAAGATGGCTAAACAAGAACAAGGAGAAATGTCTTTTTTAGATCATCTAGAGGCGTTGAGATGGGTATTAGTTCGCTCAACGGGAGCTGTGCTGATTGCAGCTTCAGTAGCATTCTTAATGAAAAACTTTATCTTCAATTCTATTATACTTGCACCAAAAGAAGCAAGTTTTACTACCTATCGTTTTTTTTGTAATATTTCTAAAAGTTTTGGTACAGAAGGTTTATGTATAGATGATATTCCTTTTGTTGTACAAAGTAGAACCATGGCAGGGCAATTTTCTGCACATATCTGGACTTCGATAACCGCGGGATTCATCATTGCATTTCCTTTTATTCTATGGGAAGTATGGAAATTCATAAAACCAGCTTTGTACCCTAAAGAACGTAAAAATGCCAAAAGTTTTATTTTCGTTTCTTCTATATTATTTTTTATTGGAATTCTATTTGGATACTATGTGATCACACCGTTATCTGTGAATTTCTTAGGAGCCTATAGAGTAGCCGATGAAGTTAAAAACAATATAGACCTTAGTTCTTATATTGGATTGTTAAGAGCTTCTGTTCTATCAGCTGGGCTTATATTTGAGTTACCCATTATCATTTTCTTTTTAACGAAATTAGGTTTAGTGACGCCTGAGTTTTTAAGAAAACAAAGAAAATATGCATTTGTACTCGTACTTATATTGGCTGCTTTAATAACTCCACCCGACGTAATTAGCCAAATTATTGTTGCGATTCCTATGGTGATTCTATATGAAATAAGCATTTCTATTTCGAAGAGAATTATTAGTAAAGAGAAGAAATTAGTTACTAAATAATAATTCTTTATACTTTTGTTTTACCTTTAAAACAGTGACATTATGAAAATGGCCAGTTCTGTAGAAGAATATATTAAAAGTCAAGAAAAATACACCAAAGAATTAGAATTTTTAAGAACTATTTTCTGTGAAACTGAACTTACCGAAACAGTAAAGTGGGGAATGCCAACCTATACAATTAATGGCAAAAATGTTGTAGGTTTTAATGCTTTTAAAAATTATTTTGGTGTTTGGTTTTACAATGGTGTTTTTTTAACTGATCCTCATAATATTTTAAGAAATGCACAAGAAGGAAAAACACGAGGTATGCGACAAATTCATTTCACAAGTATCGATCAGGTAAATAAAAATATGCTACTTGATTATTTACTCGAGGCAATTGAAAATCAAAAAAAGGGTTTAGAAATTAAACCAGAAAAGAAACCACTATTTATACCAAATGAGTTACAACAAGTTTTTACTGAGAATAAGAAATTAGAACGTATATTTGAAAGCCTTACGCTAACTAAAAAGAGAGAGTTTACTGAGTATATTAGTAGTGCAAAACGTGAAGAAACACGTCAAAAAAGATTAGAAAAAATTATACCAATGATTTTGAATAATATTGGTCTAAATGATAAGTATCGATAAATGATTTTAAGAGCTGACAATATTCAAAAAGTTTATGGAAGCCGTAAAGTAGTTAAAGGCATTTCTCTACAAGTAGAACAAGGTGAAATTATTGGATTGCTTGGTCCGAATGGTGCAGGAAAAACTACCTCTTTTTACATGATTGTCGGCATGGTTCAACCTAATGAAGGGCGAATTTTTTTAGATAATGAAGATATTACTGAAGACTCGATGTACAAACGTGCACAGAAAGGTGTTGGTTATCTAGCGCAAGAAGCATCTGTATTTAGAAAGCTTTCTGTAGAAGATAATATTATGGCTGTGTTGCAGTTTACCAAGCTTTCAAAAAACCAACAAAAAGAAAAATTAGAATCATTAATCGATGAATTTAGCTTAGGGCATGTTCGTAAAAATAGAGGTGATTTGCTTTCTGGTGGTGAGCGCAGAAGAACGGAGATTGCTCGTGCGTTAGCTTCAGATCCTAAATTTATACTTTTAGACGAACCTTTTGCAGGTGTTGACCCTATTGCTGTAGAAGACATACAAAGCATTGTTGCACATTTAAAAGATCGAAACATTGGTATTCTTATTACAGATCATAACGTGCAAGAGACCTTAGCTATCACAGATAAAACCTATTTAATGTTTGAAGGTGGTATTTTAAAAGAAGGCACACCACAAGAGTTAGCAGAAGATGAAATGGTACGTAAAGTTTATTTAGGCGAAACTTTTGAATTAAAAAAGAACAGATTTGTCAAGTGATGTTGTTACAAAATTTAATTTTCTGCGTCTTATTTTACAACTAGCATAATTCTGATATGAAAATCAAATTACAACTACACGTTTTAATCATTACTCTACTTTTTTTATCATGTACTTCTAAAAAAAACGACCCTGAATTCTTGAAACAATTTTCTGGAAACTATTTATACACTGATGATGAACTAGTACATGTTCATTCTAGTAATAGAGAGTTACTACTCGATTGGAGAGGTGCTAAAAATATTAAGCCTTTAAAAACAGATGCTAACACTTTCTATGTGAAAGAAATGAATTCTAAAATTCGTTTTTTAGTAAATCCATCAGATAATAAGGAATACCTAGTGCTTATACCTAAAACTAAAGAGGATACGTTACAGTTTGTGCATTATAAAGTTACAACGAATTATAAAACACCTAGTATGCACTTATTAGACAACAATTATGAAAAAGCACTTGAAGGTTTTTTAAAAATAAAAGAGAAAGATAGTGTAAGCCCTCTTATTAATAGACGCAAATTAAATAGATTAGGATATGATTATTTGCGTGGTAAAGATTCCATTAAAAAAGCTATTGAAATTTTTAAAATCAATGCAGCTTTACATCCAGACAATGATAATGTGTATGATAGTTTAGGAGACGGATATAAAATGAATAAAGATACTGCTAACGCCATTTTGAATTATGAAAAAGCATTAGCTATCGATTCTGGCAGTAAGCATACCAAAAGAAAACTTGAAGACCTACAAAAAAATTACTCAAAAGAAATTAAAAAAGAAACCACTAATTAAGCTGTTTCTTCTTGATTACTTTCTCTTCCATAATTATTTTCTGCGAAGAAAAAAATCATGGCGATTAGATCTACCAGTACATCTACATTAAAATTTCTCATTTGTGAATTTGTTTAGGTTTTGTTTATTAATTGATAATCTTTTATTCAAGCATTTGTAAAATTTTACCCTCAGCATTTACTAAATATTGCTGCGTTCTCTTTCCGTTAACTAATGTCACTAGGTAAACTTTATTTGCACTACTCTTTTTTGTATCTACAGCAACATCTTTTAATGTAAAGTGTGCAATTTTAGATGCTGCCGATTTTACTTTAGTTGGAACTGCTGATTGTGCTATTTTTGTATAATCCTTCTTATTAATTGATGATACTTCAGTTGTATTAATTTCTCTGCTCTGGCTATATATACATTGTGTTGAAAAGAATAAGAATCCAACTATTAATATCGCTATATATTTTAAATTTTTCATGATCATTTATTTTCGTTAATTATTATCTTCTACTCCATCTAGCACCACCTCTGCCTCTTTCAAAATCATATCCTAGCGTTATGAGATGTGTACCAGCGTTATTCAATTCACTAGCTTCATTGATATTCCACTGAAAAGCATATCCGAAATAGAACTGATCTTTTTTAATACCTAACAAGGGTGCGATAGAGACAGGCTCAAAACTTTGATCATTTAAAAAACGACCATTAATACCAGCAAATAAATATCCATCATCAGTAATTTTACGAGTTTTAAAATTTAAATGAGTTTCTGAACGCTTATCACTTTCATAGTAATCGAAATAGATAGATGGTTCAAATTCATACTCTTCATTTTCTGTATAAAAAGTATATCCAGTATAGATATAATAGTTTCTTAATTTTGCTGGTTCTTCTTCATCAAAAATAGTAAGCTTTTTATTCAAAATATTTGAGGCATTGAAACTAATAAAGAATTCTTCAATTCTATATAAAGCACCTATTTCAAAATTATGATTTGTAGTACCTTCACTAGCACCTACATTTGGGTCATTAGCAGGAAAAGCTGGGTCACCATTATGAAAATCTGAAGTATTAATCTTAAAATGATTAAATCTATACGAAATACCTAGGGATAAATACTGCTCATTAGCATCATTAAGCGTTAAATGATGTGCATATGATAGCTGTCCACCTATTTGTTTTGTAAATCCGTTTCTATCATTATATAACAGAATTCCTACACCCGATTTTTCATTATTTAAGCGTGTATCGAACGAGATAGTCTGCTCTAATGGAGCATTTTTTAGTCCAATCCATTGCCCAACACCACTTACTCTTAATCTACTCATATCTTCATCATAACCCGCAAAGGTAGGTGAGATTACAAATGGGTGTTCTACTAAATACTGCGTATAAGGTGAAAGCTTAAATTCTTGCGCATTAGCAACTAAGCTACATACGAATATCATTATAAAAATTACTCTTTTCATTGGTTTGTAGGTTTAGTTGATTAACGGTATAAAGTAAAATGTCCTTTAAATTCTCTGTTATCGCCAGATTCATTAATTTTGACAATGTACCAATAGTCTCCTGAGGGTAATCGTTTCTTTTTATAGCTTCCATCCCAAGAACTCGTGTTGCCTTTATATGCAGCGATTAAACGTTGATATCTATCAAATATTTGTACAGATAGGTTTGGATAATTTTCAATATTAATAGGATACCAAGTATCATTTGTGCCATCACTATCTGGTGTAAAGAAATTAGGAATTTCAATATCTAAGAACTTTATAAATACAATGGCTTCTTTTAAACATCCGCGTTGATCTCTTACAACCAATTTGTGGTAACCTGATCTTGTTACGGTAAAACTACTTTCAGGTCCAAAATCTTCTTCCTCGGGTTGAATACTTTCGTCTGGAGAGTTAACACCTACAAATACAACTGCGTATTCATAAGTTGGTTCTCCTCCAGTAACTTGAATTTGATAAATATTCACTTCAGGTGTTTCTAAAAGTGTTGGCTCGCTAAGCGCCACGTATGAATCAATGAAAACATCTACCGGATCTGCAGAACATCCTGTTGAATTTTGCACAACAGTCACAGTATGATTTCCTGCTGAAACATTTTCAAAAATACCTGTAGTATTTGCAGAACCTCCATCTAGTCTATAGGTTACATCATTTCTATATTCTTCTGCTACAGTGGCAGTAACCGTATTCGATGCTCCTTCACATGAAAACCCTCCCGTTGCTTCCAATTGTAAATCAACTAGTTGATTCACCGTGATAGGTGTGGTAGTTTCACAGCTATTAACTCCTTTAACTTTACGAACAATAATTTCGTAATCTCCTTTTATCAATCCGCCAAAAGTTGGATTTGATTGGAAACTATTTCCTCCATCTATACTATAGGTTAATGTATTACCTGCATTGTTTTGAGATACATTAACTGTAATCGTACCATCACTATCTCCTTGACAAACGATATCAGTTTTGTCAACTGTGTATGCTATTTCTTCATCAAAATTTATATTGGCGACAGTCGTAGTAGTACAATTATTAGCATCTCTTACAGTTATGGTATGATCTCCTTCTTGTGTTGTTTCAAAAATGTTTGATGTTTGAAAAGTGCCACCATCCATACTATATTCATATGCATTATCACCTCCCGTAAAAACAGTACCACCTGTACCTGTTATTTCTATTCTCCCGCTAAGGGTATTACCATTACAAGGCATGATATTATCTAATACCACGTTTGATGCTTGTAATAATGTAGGCTCTTGCACTGTAAAACTAAATGTGTCGAAACACCCATCTGTATTCGTAATACGCACATTGTATGTACCTATATCTAAACCACTAAAAGTATGATTCTTAGCTGATATTAAACCTGTAGATTCATTAGTACTTGGTCCAGATATCTCATAATTAAAAGTAGCTGCATCATCTGTAATTGATATAGTAACACCTCCATCAGCGCTATCTTTACATTGATTATTAAATGGTGTAAATTCTACATCTAATCCATTTACTGTAACAACTCTCTCAGTTACTGTACAACCTACTTTGGTTTGTGTACATGTATATACGCCAGGACCACTAACCGTGATTGTTTGAGAATTAGCTGCTAATAAATTATCATCTTGATCTGTCCATCTGTAAATATTATAACCGTTATCACCAGAAATGGTTAAATTATTATTACAGAATTCTAATACAGTATCAAATTGACAAGAGCTTGTATCGACGAACAATTCCATAGCCCCAACGTTACCAAGACCACAACCACTAACACCATTTAATCCTGGCTTATTAATAATGGTTCCAGCTGGATTTGAAGCACCTGAATAAAAGGCCTCAAGACTATTAATCAATATATTAGTACAGGCATCAGAATAATCAAAACAATTTGATGAAGCCGTTACTTGATATCTTATATTATAAGCCGCATTATTTGGATCTGATTCTCTTACTAATAGTGAACTGTCTAAATCAAAACGGAGCACACGCGTGGTAGGGTTGAAAGTATAGGTAATTAATCCTCCTGCCAACGGGTTTCCATTTTCATCTAAAAATTCAAAAGAAGTATTATCTAATGTTACATTAATGGGTAATGTATTTAGAATGTAAGCGTTTTCACCATCATCAGTTCCTACATTTTCAAAATTTAAATTATACCAAACCGTTTCACCTAATTGAATAGGAGAACCTAAGGTTACTTGGTTCCCACTCAAGTTTTCGACACTTGTAAGCACCTCAATATCTGGTTCAATAATATTAACAGAGAAGGTATTTAAGAAAGGATAAATTCTATCGCCTTGAGTTGCTAGCCTTACCGTTGCTTCTGTAGCATTATTCTGCAACATCCAATTCGCTGGATTCGGATCTGAATTAAAAGGCGCCAAATCTACCAACGCTATATCCCAACCCAGCGTATTCGTGTGATTGGGGTTTTTAGTGGTTACTTGTGCTCCATCTATCGTTACTTTACTATTAAAAAAGTTATCTGAAGGATTTTCAGCATCTGATAGTATTGTAAAATTACTATTTGGATTTGTAGCAGGTAATAATTGATCTGCAAAATATAACTCTTCACCAGTAAATTGTCTATCTCCTTCTAATGCAACTATACCAATTTTACCTTCAACAGGTCCAAAAGGCGGTGTGGTAAATCCTGAATATTGAAATTGTTCTGTATTAGTAGGAGCAACTTCTGTCAATCCATCAAAAATTGAAATATATCTACTAGGTTCGTTTGGATCCTCAAATACAACAACCATTGTCCATCCCGCAGCTCTATTGTTATTAGTAGTAGAAATATCATTATCTACCCAAGCTGGTATATTCGCCACAGTATAGGTGCCATTCGGGTTACCTAAACCAGTTACTAGACTCGTAACGTCATAGAAAAACACCGTACTATCTGTAATCACGGGTGTTGCCAAAGAGCCTAAAGAAGCTCCAACAATATCTACATATCCTCCTGTAGGCATTCTAAATTTAATATTTTCTGGTGTTTGCCCAGTGGTCAAAGAATTCGTAGCCCAGTATAACCCAGCATACAATACTCTAGCACAACTTGTTGGTAAATTAAGCTGTGCACTACTTGAACTAAAGGTAGTAGCATCAGAGTCTATATCAATATAGACCATATCAAAATTGTTATTATTTTGATTACCAGTATAGGGTGTTGTAGGATGGTTTCCTACAATAGAATTACCAATTAAGGTAAGGTCTCCATTTACACCTGAGTTTTCGTATCGTTCTTGAAATGGAACAATATTTTGTGTGAAACCTAATGATGTACACATCATAAATATAACAAGAGATAACACTCTTGTCATGAAGGCTTTGGCTTGATTCATGAACTAATGTTTAGCGATTACTGTCTATTAACGATTGAATCAAGCTATTTATTTCACTTTAAATAGAGATTTTTAGACAGGAGATAGAAAAATATTATTAAATAATTGATTATTAATGATTTATATTTAAAATATTCATTTTATGAATAATGAAAATATGATATAAATAATGATAATCACTGGTATAGCAACAAATTGCAATGTTACGAAAAGAACGATAGAAATTATTAAAAATAGTATCTGTAAAAGATGCTTCTTGAAAGAAAAATCTTTAAGTTTTAATGAAAACAATTTAAGTTCAGAATTCATTAGAAAAACAAGTACCAATGTGGTAATAATTAGAAAAGTTTTGTTATTGATGAAATCAATTATTTCAATATGATTACTGTATGCATGAATTAATGGTAATGAAATAACAAACAATGCCATCGCTGGTGTTGGTAATCCAATGAACGAATCTGTCTGTCTATCATCTATATTGAACTTGGCTAATCTGTAACATGCTCCTAAGGTTAACAATAAGCCTAAAAAAGGCAATAATTGAATGGGTTGAAACTTATATCCTATCCAGACCATATGATCGTTCGTTTCTATGAACGATGATGTAAACCAATCGTATTCAGACCAATCACCAAGCGACTTTCGTATCAATTGAAACATCACAACACCAGGTACCACTCCAGAAGTCACCATATCTGCCAATGAGTCTAGTTGTACCCCAAGTTCACTCTGAACTTTTAATAATCGCGCAGCTAATCCGTCAAAAAAGTCAAAGAAGATGCCCAATAACACAAAAAAAGCAGCAACTACTAACCTATCGGTAGCCGCAAGCATTACAGCAATAACACCACATAACAAATTGAGTAATGTTATAATATTCGGAATATGCTTTTTAATGATTTTTAGATTTGATCTGGGTAAATTTAGTGAAATAATTTTGATTCGTTCTATCTATGAAGTTGTAAAAAGAACTACCCTTAATTGTAGTAAATAAATTGTAAATAACGAGCGGCCAAAATTACTTTTGGCCGCTCAATCTCTAATGTTGTACATAATATCCTCGTTTTTTGTTAAACAATCTGTCTTCGAAATCATTCAATTCGTGGTAACAAATTTGTATTCTAATTGGAGGTTCTTGTTTTTGAAAAATTAATGTTCTCATTCGTTTTATTTTAAGTTTGGATAATTATTTTTTACTTATAGCGTCTGTAGGTGTTCCACGATGTTCTTACTGTGTGTCCTAATAAACTCTTTTTTTCGATGTTCTTTGATGTTCTCATAATGTTTAAATTTGATAGATTACTAAATTGTTTAATTAACGGTAACGCCTTTTAATATTCCAAGATGTTCTTGATGTGTGTCCTAAAAGACTCTTTTTTTCAATGTTTTTAATTGTTCTCATAATGATTATTTTTAATGTTCGTTTCTTATATGACGCTTATATTTCAAAAATGTTACAGTACTTGGTAATACATAGTACTATTTTAACAAATATTTATGAAAAAATAAAGTGACTTTATATGCAAACGCATAAATAGTTACTTTAGGAACAACTCTGTTAATAAATAATCGTAGTACTGTTTCATTTTTTATATTGAAATAGTATTTTAGCAACGCTTCAAACAACATTTAATGGCTAAACAGACTTCATATACCGAAGATAATATTCGTTCGCTCGATTGGAAAGAGCATATTAGAATGCGCCCTGGTATGTATATTGGTAAATTGGGTGATGGTTCTTCACCAGATGATGGTATCTATATACTTATTAAAGAAGTGCTAGATAATTCTATTGATGAATATGTTATGGGTGCTGGTAAAACCATAGAGGTTGCTGTGAAAGATAAAACAGTTTCTGTTCGCGATTATGGTCGAGGCATCCCTTTAGGTAAAGTTGTAGATGTTGTTTCTAAAATGAATACTGGTGGTAAGTATGATTCGAGAGCATTTAAAAAATCAGTAGGGTTAAATGGTGTAGGTACCAAAGCTGTTAACGCACTATCTTCACATTTTAAAGTGCAATCTATTAGAGATGATCAAACTAAGATAGCAGAATTTGAAAAAGGAACTATTGTTGTAGATGATGAGGCGCAACCTTCTACATTACGAAAAGGTACTAAGGTTACCTTTATACCAGACGAAACGATATTCCATAATTTTAAGTTTCGTAGTGAGTACATCATCAAAATGATTAAGAACTATGTGTATCTCAATCCGGGATTAACCATTCTTTTTAATGGAGAAAAGTATTTTTCTGAGAACGGATTAAAAGATCTTCTTGAAGAAAATATCTCGAAAGACGATATGCTCTACCCTATTATTCATCTTAAAGGAGAGGATATAGAAATCGCGTTAACGCATAGTAGAACGCAGTATAGCGAAGAATACCATTCGTTTGTAAATGGTCAGCATACTACGCAAGGAGGAACGCATCAAAATGCTTTTAGAGAAGCCGTTGTAAAAACGGTTCGAGAATTTTTTGGTAAAAATTTTGAAGCTTCAGACATCAGAAAATCAATTGTTTCTGCGGTCTCAGTTAAAGTAATGGAGCCCGTTTTTGAAAGTCAAACAAAAACAAAATTAGGCTCCACAGAAATGGGAGGTGGTTTACCCACAGTACGAACTTTTATAAACGACTTTGTAAAAACCAACCTCGATAATTATCTACACAAAAATGTAGAAGCTGCAGAAAAGCTTAACAAAAAGATCTTACAAGCTGAGAAAGAACGTAAAGAACTTTCTGGTATTCGAAAGTTAGCCCGTGATCGCGCGAAAAAAGCCAGTTTACACAATAAAAAGCTACGTGATTGTAGAGTGCATTTGGGCGATATGAAAAAAGACAACCGCCTCGATAGCACCTTATTTATCACAGAAGGAGACTCTGCTAGTGGCTCCATAACTAAATCACGCGATGTAAACACACAAGCTGTTTTTAGCTTACGCGGAAAGCCGCTGAACTCTTTTGGCATGTCGAAAAAGATTGTGTATGAAAATGAAGAGTTCAATTTATTACAGGCGGCACTCAATATAGAAGATGGTATTGAAAATCTACGCTATAACAATATCGTAATTGCTACAGATGCCGATGTTGATGGTATGCACATTCGTTTACTACTCATTACTTTTTTTCTACAATTCTTCCCAGAATTAATTAAAGAAGGACATTTATATATACTTGAAACACCGCTCTTTAGAGTTCGTGATAAAAAAGACACTCATTATTGCTACTCAGAAACTGAAAAGCAAGAAGCTATAAAAAAATTAAAAGGAAAACCTGAAATCACCCGATTTAAAGGGCTTGGAGAAATCTCACCAAATGAATTTGCGCACTTTATTGGAGATAACATACGTCTAGATCCGATTATGTTAGATAAAGAAATGTCGATCGAACAATTACTAACCTTTTACATGGGTAAAAACACACCCGACAGGCAGAAATTCATTATAGAGAACCTAAAAGTAGAATTAGATCTTGTTGAAGAGAAAGAACAAGTAGGAATTGAAGAATAAACCCCATGCAAGACGAAAACGAATTAGAAAATAACCAAGAGCAGCAAGAAACCATTACCAGAGTTACTGGTATGTATAAAGATTGGTTTCTAGACTATGCTTCGTATGTGATTTTAGAGCGTGCCGTGCCTAAAATAGACGATGGTTTGAAGCCTGTACAGCGTCGTATTATGCAGTCTATGAAAGATCTTGATGATGGGCGTTACAATAAGGTAGCGAATTTGGTAGGACACACCATGCAGTACCACCCACATGGTGATGCAAGTATTGCAGATGCCATGGTACAATTGGGCCAAAAAGAGTTATTGATCGATATGCAAGGTAACTGGGGTAATATACTAACTGGTGACCGCGCTGCCGCTTCACGATATATTGAAGCACGCCTTTCAAAATTTGCGTTAGAAGTAGTCTTCAATCCGAAAACTACCGATTGGCAAGCATCCTATGATGGACGTAAAAAAGAACCTATAGACCTTCCTGTTAAATTTCCGTTGTTATTAGCGCAAGGCGCCGAAGGTATTGCTGTAGGGCTCTCTACTAAAATTCTTCCACATAATTTTAACGAACTTATTGATGCCTCTATAAAGTATTTAAAAGGAAGAAGTTTTAAGCTTGTACCTGATTTTATAACAGGTGGAATTGCAGACGTTACCAACTATAATGATGGTAAGCGCGGTGGTAAAGTAAGAGTACGATCAAAAATATCACAGTTAGATAAAAACACATTAGTAATTAATGAGTTACCTTATGGAACTACTACGAGCACTTTAATAGATTCAATTCTAAAAGCTAATGAAAAAGGTAAGATCAAAATAAAGCGAATAGAAGACAATACGGCAGCCAATGTTGAAATTTTAGTACACCTACCCTCTGGCGTTTCTCCAGATAAAATGATCGATGCCTTATACGCATTTACCTATTGCGAACAATCCATTTCTCCTTTATGCTGTGTGATTGAAGATAATAAGCCTGTTTTTATTGGCGTTACCGAAATCTTAAAGCGATCTACAGATCATACGGTAGCTTTGTTAAAACAAGAGCTTGAAATTCAACTGAATGAATTGCAAGAACAATGGCATTTCGCTTCGTTAGAGCGTATTTTTATTGAAAATCGTATTTATCGCGACATCGAAGAAGAAGAAACATGGGAAGGTGTGATTGCAGCGATTGACAAAGGCCTAAAACCCCATATAAAACATCTTAAAAGAGCGGTGACCGAAGAAGATATCGTCCGCTTGACGGAAATTAGAATTAAAAAGATTTCTAAGTTCGATATTGATAAGGCAAAACAGTTTATAGAGAGTCTTGAATACAAAATTGCTGAAGTAAAGAACTACCTCGCCAACCTTATTGAATATGCCATTGATTATTTTAAGAAGCTAAAAGATAAATACGGTAAAGATAAAGAGCGAAAAACAGAGATTCGCATATTCGAAGATATCGTAGCCACAAAGGTAGCTATGAAAAACGCAAAGTTGTATGTAAATCGTGAAGAAGGTTTTATAGGTACCGGACTAAAGCGTGATGAATTTGTGACCGATTGCTCAGATATTGATGATATCATCGTGTTTAGACAAGATGGTATCATGATGGTTACAAAGCTCGATAGCAAAACCTTTGTGGGTAAAAGTATTATTCATGTAGCTGTGTTTAAAAAGAAAGACAAACGCACCGTTTATAACATGATTTATCGTGATGGCAGATCAGGCCCTACCTATATGAAACGTTTTTCGGTGACCAGTATCACGCGAGATAAAGAATACGACCTTACCGCTGGCAACAAGCAATCTAAAGTATTGTATTTCTCTGCCAACCCTAATGGTGAAGCCGAGATCATTACCATCCACTTAAGGGCTGTTGGTAGCATTAAAAAGTTGAAATGGGATATTGATTTTGCCGATTTGGCTATTAAAGGGCGTAGCAGCAGAGGAAATACAGTTACCAAATACGCTGTAAAGCGTATCGAACTTAAAGAAAAAGGTATTTCTACACTAAAACCACGCAAAATCTGGTTTGATGATACGGTGCAGCGTCTTAATGTAGATGGCCGTGGTGATCTTTTAGGGGAATTTACTGCAGAAGATCGCTTGTTAATCATTAATCAGTCAGGTACGGTAAAGACGATCATGCCAGAATTAACAACACATTTTGATGACGATATGATCGTGTTAGAAAAATGGTTGCCAAACAAACCTATTTCTGTGGTGCATTTTGAAGGTGAAAAACAGCGTTATTATGTAAAACGCTTTATGATCGACAACCCGAATAAAGAAGAAACATTCATTTCAGACCACCCGAAATCACAACTAGAAATCGTTTCAACAGAATTTAGACCGATCGCCGAAGTTCTATTCTCTAAAAGAAGCCTAGAACCCATGCAAGTAAATTTTGAAGAATTTATTTCGGTAAAAGGAATTAAAGCTATTGGAAACCAATTAACTACAGAAAAAATAAAACAAGTTAATTTATTAGAGCCACTACCCTATCAGCCACCGCAAGAAGAAGAAATTGAAGTGATTGATGAAGAACATGTTTCTGATAAAGATACGGATGAACCATCAGGAGATGATGCGCAGGCAACACTATTTTAACGCCTTGTATTCTTGTAAAAAATGAACAAACTGTGCGACGGCCTTGGCACGGTGACTTATCTTGTTTTTTTCATGTAAGGGCATCTCGGCAAAAGAACGCTCATATCCATCAGGTACAAAGATAGGATCGTATCCAAATCCTTCAGAACCGCATTTTTCTCGTAAAATTTCACCCTTACACACACCTTCAAATACATAGCTTTTTCCGTCAAGGTTAAGAGCAATCACCGTTTTGAACTGGGCACTTCGCTCTGCCTTACCTTCTAAATAGGTCAGTACTTTTTGCATATTCGCAGCTGCATCTCTAGTTGCGCCAGCATAGCGCGCCGAATAGACACCTGGCGCTCCGTTTAACGTAGTAACTTCTAAACCCGTATCATCAGCAAAACAATTGTACCCGTAGTTATGTGTCACATAATCAGCTTTGAGCTGTGCATTGCCCATAAGCGTTTTGGCAGTTTCAGGTATTTCGTCTATACAATTAATATCTGTTAAACTTAGTAACTCAATACTTTTAGGTACTAATTGCTGTACTTCTTGTAGCTTATTTACATTATGGGTGGCAAAAACGATCTTCATATGAGCACAAAAGTAAACGATCTTACTCATTTTAAGCATGACCTATGTCTAATTTATTGAAAATCAAAAAATAAAATAAGTTTTTATAGTTCGAATCATTTTAAAAGACCTACTTTCGCGGCTTAATTAAATACATTTATTATTATGAGTACTGGTACAGTAAAATTTTTTAATGACTCTAAAGGTTTTGGATTCATAACAGAAGACGATAACAACAAAGAGCATTTCGTACACATTTCTGGATTAATCGACGATGTTAGAGAAGGTGATAAAGTTGAATTCGATTTAACAGAAGGTAAAAAGGGTTTAAACGCAGTGAATGTGAAAGTAATGTAATTACTTCAAATATTTTTTACAAGAGAAGCATGCCGAAACGCATGCTTTTTTTATGCCTAGAATCTAATAGCTTTATGGAATGAAGAAATTTGTATGTAAGTTTTGTAGTTGCTCTATTGGCAAGTGCGCTCTACGAAGCCAAGACCCACATCATTTTGACTCAAAAGTTGACTCCTTGCAACAACTCCCAATTCAGAAAGTAGATACTTTAGCGATTTACAAACCTCAGATATGTTCTAAATTAGTGCTAAACCGAGCTCAGCGTAATAGGTCTTTAACAAACAATATAAAGTCTTCAAAACCTTACTAAAAACTACTATGGCAATAATAGCAAACTCACCTACCTCGATATTTGGGAGTTGATGCTTACCAAAAAAGGGAAGCCTGAACCGATGCTTTTTATTGCGGATAGCTTACATATGAACCGCAAAGGCTATGCTTGTGGAAACAACTATTATGTATAAAGCACTAAAATGGTAGCCTATTAGGATGCTTGGCAAGGTGTCTTTCGTGCAACGGTATTATTTTTAGCAGCTTGCATACACACTTTTCTTTCTCTATTATTTTCATTATTGGTAGGTGCTACCGATTCGTTTCGCTGTACCTTTTCGATAGCCTCTACACGTTGATACAACGGAATCATAAGCACAGTAGGCACAAGCACAAATAGTAATACGAATAAAGTGGCGAGTTTGATATTAATTTTCATGTGCGTGCTTTAATCATTAAAGATGCATTTCGTTGCAATGCAAAATACAGCTTGGATTTTAGTAACTGCCTTAAAGAAATCTTAAATAAATGATAAGGAAAAGATAGATTATTAGAATATAAAAATAGGAAAAATCCCCTGCAAAAAGGGGAAATATCCTCTTTCACAAACACTTATAAGCAACTAACTTAGCAATCTCTACAAGTACATATTCTATGTATAATTAAATAAATTCAATTGCTATGAACACTAACAGAAGAACTTCCGCTTGGGAGAAAAGAAACGAAGCAAATCAACTTGCTACACAAAGATTACATCCAAATCATTACACGAATGGTGATGAGCTAAAATTTAGGCACAAAAAAGGCGATACCATCACTAAATGCCATGATGAACTCCATAAGAAGAAACATGATAAAGAAATACCCATCAAATTAGATGGTAAACCATCGTACTTAATGAGTTTTACCAAAGGAATGCCTCATAATAAAGATACTGGTTTACTAAACAACCCGATTCACTTTCAATATTTTGTACGAGCCATTGACAGTGGTGGCTCGAGAGATTTTAGAGATACACCACTAGGGCCTAAAGGCTTCATTGGACACCCTAATAACTGCCCTAAACTCAAAAAAGATGATTGGAAATCGTTTAAAGCGAAAAATGTAGGTTCGAAAAAAGAGCCCGCGGGTGTACGTGCCTGGGAAAGTCAAAGTGCTGGATTAGCCCACGACCTAGAAGGGCCCGACGCACAAGCGGTTACGATGCCACCAGCTCCAACATTAGGTAGCGCTGAACTTACTGGAGAGATGGCTGAAGTTTATGCTCAAGCACTTCTACGTGATGTACCCTTTAATGCACTTAGTGCTGGAGTCATTGAAGAAGAATACACCAAGAATCCTTGCCAAAAAATTCCTAAAAACGGTGTATCGAACAAACCTACCTTAACAAAGCTTTGCGTTGATAAAAAAGATGTTGAAGAAGTACTTAAGTTTACAGAGAAACTTAAAAAAATCAGCTGGTTTTCGGGTACTGACTTAAAGCTCAACCCACAAGAAGAAGCGAGACGCTGTCATCGCATTTGCCCGAATCCAGCAACAGCCTTTCGAGGAATTACCAAAGGTGATGTCATTGGTCCTTACCTTTCGCAGTTTTTGTTAATGGGTAATAAAGGAATTAATGACAATAATAATGAAAGAAATCCAGAAGATGGCTTAGTCACCTATGGTGCTATTACGGTTGATCAACGCGTGCGTACCGCCAAACCCAGTAAAGATTATATGACTACCTGGGAAGAATGGCTTGACGTACAACATGGTGCAAAGTTGAATGGTCTAGAAGAGTATCTTCCAGGAGGTGCCACTGGCAGACGTTTTATCTATACACCTAGAGATTTAGCTACCTATGTACATTATGATGCTTTGTATGAAGCCTATTTAAATGCTTGTTTGATCTTATTAGGAGATGGTTATACATTCGATCCAGGAATTCCATTTCAAGAAGATGACAACAGAGACCACCAGCAAGGTTTTGCTCATTTTGGTGGTCCACATATTTTATCGTTAGTAACCGAAGTTGCTACACGTGCCTTAAAAGCAGTACGCTATCAGAAATACAATATACATAGGAGATGCCGACCTGAGGTAGTAGCAGCACGAATTACAAAATTTGATGTTTTAAAAGAGATGGCACCTCAACTTTTGAATGTAAAAAATGAATTGCAAGAGCTTCTCGATCATGTGGACGCGCACAATACCGAACAGAATGCGAAAGATCCTGATAAGATTATTACGCATCCTTTAAAGGATAATTATTTATTACCCATGGCATTTTGTGAAGGATCACCGATGCACCCAGCCTATGGTGCAGGTCATGCAACGGTTGCTGGTGCCTGTGTCACTATTTTAAAGGGATTTTTTGACTGTCAGCAAACCTTTAAGCCTGATGGTGAAAATTCAGATAAGGCGTTCGTGTCGGTTAATGAAGGACAATCTCTTAAATTGGTACCTGTATTTGATAAATACCTAAATAAAGCGCATTTAACGGTTGAAGGAGAATTGAATAAGTTAGCTTCTAATATTTCAATAGGTAGAAACTGGGCTGGTGTACATTATTTTACAGACTATTACGAGTCTATATTGATGGGTGAGCAGATCGCACTAGGTATTTTAGAGGAACAAAAATTAATGTTCGGTGAAAATTTTTCGATGACCGTTCCATTATTTGATGGCACTACCAGAAGAATCTAAAATTATTTTTTAGAAATAAAAAAAATGTATAGCTAAGTTTAGGCACAGTGCTTCTTTTGTAACACTGGTCAAAAACTTAGCTATAGTTTATGATTACGATCTCGCTTTTAGCAAAGAATTTTGTTCTTCTAACAATTCATTCATTCGAGTAAGCAATTCTATGTCTTTTGGAGTAACTACAGTTTCGTCTTTGGTGTCTTGCGCCTTTGAACGCAATCTATTCATCGCTTTTACTACTACAAAAATGGTAAGTCCTACAATTATAAAATCTAGAAAAGCTTCTGCCAAAGCACCATAAGCAATAGCAACTTCTTCTTGTAACACCGCACCCGATTCAGTGGTACTGGCATCACGAAGAATTATTTTACGATTCTCTAGGCTTAATCCGCTCGATAATAAAGACAATGGTGGCATAAGCACCTGTTTTACCAATACATCGATTACCGTATTAAACGCAGCACCAATAATAATACCTATCGCCATATCCATCATATTACCTTTAACAGCAAACTCTTTAAACTCTTGTAAAAATTTCATGTTGATTTATTTTTTGTCAATGTTAACAAAAATAATATAAGTGAATCCATCATAAATTTGAATATCTTAAAAATAATTGCAAATTCGCATCTTTAACCATATTGAAATTGAAAATTTTAGGAATAGACATTGGTGGTTCTGGTATTAAAGGAGCCATTGTCGATACTACCACGGGCGAATTACTTTCTGAAAAACACAGAATACCCACTCCAACGGGAAGAAAACCAGAAGATATTGCTACTACCGTAAAAGAGCTCATTGATCACTTTAATTGGAACGGTAAAGTAGGATGTGGATTACCCACCGTAATACATCACGGAAAAGCTGTACAGCATAGTAATCTTCATGAAAGTTGGAAAGGTATTCAAGTAGATGAATTGTTTCGTCAAAAAACAGGATTACCATTCACTGTAATTAATGATGCAGATGCAGCAGCCATAGCAGTCATGCATTTTGGCGTTGGCAAAGGTGAAATGGGATTTGTACTCATGATTACCATTGGTACGGGTTTAGGCTCGGGAGCCTTCTATGATGGGCATTTAATTCCTAATTTCGAACTTGGTAGCTTTCCTTATAAAAAATATGAACAGATAGAACATTATGCTGCCGATTCGGCTAGAAAACGTGACGGAATTTCTATACAAAACTGGGCAAAACGTTTTAATAAATTTTTAAAAATTGTCGAGCGTATGCTCACTCCTGATCTCATCATTTTAGGAGGCGGTGCCTCAAAAAAGTTTGATCAGTTTAAAGATGTGATTAATATTAATTCACCTGTAGTTCCCGCAAAATATCAAAATAATGCAGGTATTGTTGGAGCTGCTTTGGGTGTTGTTGAAGAAAAATATCATCAAAAGAAAGTAGCAAAAGTAGCAGAAAATCATGTATAAATCCGTAGTATATAAAAAACTTGTCTTTGGTGATCAAAACTTTTACAAAAACCAGGGAAGACCTTAAGAACATATAAAGAAAAACTATCGAAATAATTATTCATGGTGATAGGGCTCATTCTTTAAAATAGTAAGCGCTCTATATAATTGTTCAATAATAAAAATACGTATCATTTGATGCGAAAAGGTCATTTTTGATAATGCTACTTTGCCTTGAGCTTTTTCATACACTTTTTGAGAAAAACCATAGGGGCCACCAATTACAAATACGAGCTGCTTAATACCTGAGTTCATTTTTTTTTGCAAAAACCTAGAAAATTCAACCGATCGAAATTCATGACCTTTTTCATCTAGCAACAATAATTGATCTGTAGCTTCAATTCGCTTTAATATCACTTCACCTTCTCTTTCTTTCTGTTCTTTTTCTGAAAGATTTTTAGCATGTTTAATATCGGGTATTACTTCAAATTCAAATTTTATATAGTGCTTTAATCGCTTTTCATAAATATCGAAAAGCAGTGTTAGTTGCTTGTCGTCTGTCTTCCCAATTGCCAAAAGTTTAATTTTCATGAAGTAAATATAAAACTTATTTTTGCCTATCAAATTTTAAATGCATGATCTCTAAAGACCAATTTAATAAAGAACTTAAACTTATAATTTCAAATGCTATTCGTGAAGATGTAGGCGATGGTGATCATAGCTCTTTGGCTTGCATTCCCGATACTGCAAAAGGTAAAGCCAAGCTTTTGGTAAAAGATGAAGGGATTATAGCGGGTGTTGCCTTTGCAAAAATGGTATTTAACTATGTAGATAAAAATATGACTGTCGAAACACTCATTGAGGATGGTAGTCATGTAAAATACGGAGATATTGTTTTTTATGTTGAAGGAAGTTCACAATCTATATTAAAGGCAGAACGTCTTGTTTTGAATGCCATGCAACGTATGAGCGCAATTGCTACAAAAACAAGAACTTTTGTTGATCTATTAAAAGGTACAAATACCAAAGTTTTAGATACGCGTAAGACCACACCGGGCATTCGTGCTTTAGAAAAGTGGGCTGTGAAAATTGGTAGTGGCGAAAATCATCGTTTTGCCTTGTATGATATGATCATGCTAAAAGATAATCATATCGATTTTGCAGGAGGAATTACCAAAGCTATTGAGAAAACAAAACAGTATTTAAAAGATACTGATCGTGATCTTAAAATAATTGTAGAAGCGCGTAATCTTAAAGAAATAGAAGAAATATTACAATCTGAAGGTGTTTACAGAATCTTGATCGATAATTTCAATTATGAAGATACACGTAGAGCTGTTGCCATGATTGGTGATCAATGCTTAACGGAATCTTCGGGGGGTATTAATGAAAAAACGATTCGACATTATGCCGAATGTGGAGTTGATTATATCTCTTCGGGTGCACTCACCCATTCTGTGTATAATATGGATTTAAGTTTAAAGGCGGTATAGTTACTTCTGACTCTCTTTTAACATAGGTACAAAGCGAAAATCACCAAACTCATGTTTTTCGAATTCTTTGGCTCCTTTTTTAATATACAATGTCATTGTTTGTATGGCATCGCCCACAGGGATCACAAGCCTACCTCCTATTTTTAGCTGCTCTAATAAGGGTCTTGGTACAAAAGGTGCCCCAGCGGTAACAATAATTTTATCAAAAGGAGCAAATTCTGACCAGCCAGCATAGCCATCACCAAAGTTTAATTTTTTAGCCACATAGCCTACTTTGGGTAGAAATTTTTTTACTTTATCATACAATTCTTTTTGGCGTTCTATACTATAAACTTCCGCTTTAAGCGCGATTAAAACCGCAGTCTGATACCCAGAACCCGTACCAATTTCTAACACCTTATCTCCTTCTTTAATATCTAATAATTCGGTCTGAAAAGCGACCGTATAAGGTTGAGAAATTGTTTGATCGGCAGCAATAGGAAATGCCTTGTCTTGGTACGCAAAATCAATGAAGCCTGAATCCATAAACAGATGCCTCGGTATTTCTGAAATAGCATTCAATACTTTTTCGTCTTTAATACCTTTTGCCTGAACAGTTTTAACTAATTGATTTCTAAGTCCTTTGTGTCTTGCAGTATCTTTTATCATGTTGATTTCAAATTACGTAAATATTTAAGCAAATACGCAAGTGAAAATCTATTATTTCTTATTTTTGAGGAAATTTTTTTCTATGCTTAAGGTTGGTGTTTTAGGTGCTGGTCACCTCGGTAAAATACATTTAAAATTATTACAACAATCAGAAAAATATGACTTAGTAGGTTTTTATGACCCAAATGCTGAAAATGCTAAGGCTGTTGCAGAAAAATTTGGCTATACACCATTCGACACCATCTCTGAACTTATTGACGCTGTAGAAGTTGTAGATATCGTAACACCTACTCTTTCGCATTTTGATTGTGCTAAAGAAGCCATTACGAAAGGTCGTCATATTTTTATTGAAAAACCTATTACTACTACCGTTTCTGAAGCCGAGGCAATTAAAACCTTAGCGAGCAAGAATCATGTTCGCGGGCAAGTGGGTCATGTTGAGCGTTTTAACCCTGCCTTTATGGCTGTGAAAGACATGGTTGATAACCCTATGTTTATTGAAACACATCGTTTGGCAGAATTTAATCCAAGAGGTACAGACGTTTCTGTGGTATTAGATCTCATGATTCATGACATCGATATTATTTTAAGTGTTGTAGATTCTAAAGTCAAAAATATAAATGCTAGTGGTGTATCGGTAATTAGTGAAACCCCAGATATTGCAAATGCACGAATAGAATTTCAAAATGGATGCGTAGCGAACTTAACAGCGAGTAGAATCTCATTGAAAAATATGCGTAAAACACGTTTCTTTCAAAAAGATGCCTATGTATCGATAGATTTTCTTGATAAAAAAGTAGAAGTGGTAAAGATGAAAGATGTACCTGAAAATCCTGATGAATTTGCTATGATCTTACAAAATGCCGAAGGAGTTAAAAAACAAATCTATTTTGAAAACCCCAAAGTAGCACCTAACAACGCTATTTTAGATGAGTTAGAAACGTTTGCAGACGCCATAAATAACAATACCACACCTGTTGTAACCTTGTCTCATGGTGCCTATGCATTACGTGTAGCACAACAAATAATTGATAGTTTTTAAAATATATATTATACTTTCGCCTTCGCGGAATAAACCTAAATAAATGAAGAATGTAGCAGTACTTGGTGCAGGGACGATGGGTAACGGAATTGCCCATACCTTTGCACAATTTGGATACAAGGTCCAATTAATTGATATTTCTCAACAAGCGTTAGACAAAGGAATTGCAACCATAACCAAGAATCTTGACAGAATGGTTGCTAAAGAGAAAATAGCTGAACAAGATAAGACAGATACACTTACAAATATAGAAACACATACATCTGTTAAAGAGGGTGTTCAACAAGCAGACTTAGTTGTTGAGGCTGCTACAGAGCATATTGACCTAAAACTTGCTATTTTTAAAGAATTAAATGATGTATGTTCAAAAGAAACTATTTTGGCAAGTAATACATCTTCAATTTCTATAACAAAAATCGCATCAGTAACCGACAGACCCGAAATGGTTATTGGTATGCATTTTATGAATCCGGTACCCATTATGAAATTGGTAGAGATCATTAGAGGGTATAGTACCTCAGATGCCGTTACTCATACCATTATGGAACTTTCAAAGAAGTTAAATAAAGTTCCAGTAGCAGTAAATGACTATCCTGGCTTTATAGCCAATAGAATCTTAATGCCCATGTTGAATGAAGCTATATATTCACTGTATGAAGGAGTGGCGGGTGTTTATGAGATTGACACAGTCATGAAATTGGGTATGGCGCATCCTATGGGGCCCTTGCAACTGGCTGATTTTATAGGTTTAGATGTTTGCTTGTCAATTCTAAACGTACTTTATGAAGGTTTCGGAAACCCTAAATATGCCCCGTGTCCGCTATTGGTAAATATGGTAACTGCAGGTAAATTAGGAGTGAAATCTGGTGAAGGATTTTATGATTACTCAGAAAGTAGAAAAGCCGAAAAACTATCGAAGCAATTCTCTTAAAAAATGCTCGAAAAGGTTTTATTTTTGCTATGCCTTCTGAGTTGTATCGTTTGTAAATCTCAAGAAAAAAAGAAAGCATCAAATCTAAAACCAAAAACCATTACCATCCATTATGGATACGGTACTGAAGATAACTTTCTCTTTAACGATAGCGATTACACCTATGAAACTCATATCATACGCGTTTCTTTTTATTATCCGCTAAACAAGAAAAAATATCAATTAGGATTTAGTCTTCAACCTCAAGTTCATTTCTTACAGCATCAATTGAAAAATGAATTTTTTATACAACCGAATGAGGAAAATTTTGAAACGCTAAGAGAACGGTTTACACGTCTAAAACAAATGCAACTTTATGCACTTCAGGGCGAAATATCTATTCGAAAGAAAATTGCAAGAAAATGGGAGCTAGCTACTTTCGCATCCATAGGCCTAGCTATTATAAACATAGAAACTGAACGCTTGTCTAAAGGTTTTACGTTTATAGAGAATCTTGGATTAGAAATTAACTACTCGTTTAGTGAACGGTGGTTTATGACATTAAAACCAAACTACAATCATGTTTCGAATGCAAATTTACAACAAAGAAATAGCGGATATAACTCGTTAAACATTGAATTTGGGTTAGGATTTGATATACACTAAAACATAGCAATTCACTTATAATTTTTATACCTTTTTTAAATAGAAAAACCTTCAAGAAATCTTGAAGGCTTTTATGGGGTGGAAGATGGGGCTCGAACCCACGACCCTCGGTACCACAAACCGATGCTCTAACCAACTGAGCTACAACCACCATGTACTTAGCGGATGCAAATATAATCTATTTGCAAATGATGGCAAATAAAAAATAAAAAATCTTCCTTAAGAGATACCTTTATAATTTTTTAATATCAGAAAGTAAACTATTCAATGCATTCCATAATTTACCTTGTGTATTAGGACCACTTTGATTGGTTATGATTGAAATTCCTAACTTATATTTAGGTACAATAAGCAAATAATTTTGCATACCATAAGCACCTCCATGAATTGCATAGTACTCACCATGTTCTGAATCACTTAAAACTGGCCATAAATAAGCCATTTGCATATGGTCGTCGGTGTAAATTAATTTATGAGATTCATTCGCCGCGAGGTTTTTTTTATCAAGTTGAAATCTTATATAATTCATTAAATCTCTAGTGGTAGATTTTATTCCACCACCAGCTCCCCACAAAGTATTTGCAAAATGAGGAACTTTGTTATTATTTTCACCAAAACCATCAGCTAAATAATATACTTCTTTTTTAGATAAATGAACCTTTGTGTTATTCATTTCAGCTATTTTACAAATGTATTTTTGCAATAATTCTTCAAAAGACATTTCGTACACATTCTCAAGTATATGTGCCATCAACTCTGTATCAGAGCTTGAATAAACATATTTTGTTCCTGGCATATAATCTATAGTTATAGACTGTAAATCAGAAAGAAATTTTTCTTTATTATATTCTTTTTGAATATTATTAATTCTAAATGGTAAGTTTTCATCAATAGTATTGAATAGTTCATTTATTTCTTTTGGTAAAAATCTTGGCAAACCTGCTGTGTGGGTAATTAGATGCTTAATTTTTATTGGATTACCATCATATTCTAAATTTGAAAAATTACCAGTCAAATATTTTCTAACATCATCGTCTAAATGTATCTTTTTATCAAGAACTCCCTGTGCAACTAATGTCCCTGTAAATGATTTGCTGACTGAAGCAATTTCATAAATTGTTGTATCTGTTGGCTTGTTTCCTTTCCCTTTGTTTAACTCTCCATAATGTGCCGAGTAGGATTTTTCGTCTTTAATTACTCCTATTGAAACAGAATTTATTTTAGGATCTAAGAGCAAAGAGTCAGCTACATTCTTAATCACTTTTTCTATAATCTCACCTTTGTCTTGGTGAGCTAACTTCTTTTTATTCTTACAACTAATACTTAAAGTACAAATAATAAGAAAAACCAGTATTATCTTATCATTTTTTGATTTTTTTTTACTCAATAACATAGTTTGTTTTTTAATGCTACTTCTGGCGAATAATAATATCTCCATTCAGCGTTTTAAAGGTCATCTCGGCTCCTCCTCCGTTAATGGTACCAAATGTCCATTTATCTACATTTACTTTATACACATTTGATTTTCTACTTTTTTTAATATCGGCTTTTTTATCTACTATTTTCATATCGAAATCAGTATAGACAGAACCATTATCAGTTTTCGCCTTAATGTCAGCTTTTAAATTCTCTGGAAATGTGACATCAATATTACCATTAAGGCTGCTAAAGGCCATAGATTCATTTGTGTTAATTTTATTAAAAGTAACTGTAATATTTCTATTCAATGCGTCTGCAATTACCGAACCACTCACATTCTTCATATCAACTTTACCATTGGTGTTACTCACCTCTAGTTCGCCACTTACACCTTCTACATAGATATTTCCATTATTGGTTACATTTAATTTAAGATCAAAGTCTTTGGGTACTTTAATTGTAAAATCAGTAACAGTATTTATATTCTTTGAACGTACTCTAATTTTATTATCAACTTCTTCAACCGAAAATCGAACTTCATTCGAGTTGATTTTCTTTAAGCCATATTTCTGCTTTTCTTTTTGTTTTCTAGATGCTCTTGCAACTGCGTTTACAATAACATCGTTACCCAGATGACTTTCAACAGAAATAGAGCCGTTTAATAAATACATGGTTAGTTTGCCTTTTGCTCCAGGTTTACTCAATGGCACCACCACTTCTTCTTGCGCCTGTAACATGAAAGCTCCACATAAAAATACTAATAATAATATTTTATTTATCAATATATTATACTTTTTCATAATTTTATATTTTAATGGTAGCATCCCCGTTTAACAAATCAAAACTCAGTTTTGAACCACCGTTACCAATTCTAAATTGTTGCTTCGAATTTAGCTTATACTTGGTACTTTTATAGTGCTTAAATTTTGTTACCGAAGTAATAGGTTTACTACTCGACGTTTCTAAGTTTGTGTAAAAGCCACCATTCATACTTTTAAAAGATATATCTGCATCTACATCTTCTTTTACAGTGATATTAATATTTCCATTTAGTGACTTATATGAAGAACCATCTACGGGTTTCGTTTTATACGATATATTGATATCTCTATTCAAAGCATTTACATGTGTTTTACCAGAAATATTTTCGAGTGTAATAGGACCGTTAATATTACTCACTACAATTTCACTCGCATGTACATTGGTTACATTTATATCGCCATCATTTACAGCCTTTAGTTCTACATTCGTATGATAGGGAACCTTAATTTTGAAATCTAAGGTGTAGGAGTAATTTCTTCTTGAATTATTTTCATGATGACCATAGCGCCCTGTTTCCCTATTAAATCTAGTATAGGGTGTGTCTAGAAAAACATAAATATAATTATCGACTTCCTCTACTCGCACACCTACTTCTTTTTTTCCTTGCGCTAAGGCTCTATTATTGTAGGCGTCAATAGATTTTTTAGCCTCTATTTTTATCGTAGTACCGTTATAACCTTCAACTTCTATAGAGCCGAATACATTATCTACAATTAATAAATTATCTGAAGATTTAGCTTTAAACGAAACTTCTTTCGAGATCGTTTCGTTAAAACTTTGACTGTATATCAATACACTGCAAAAACAGCATAATAACATATAAAGGATTTTTAAATTATTCATATTACTCGTTTTTTGATTACTTTTTTAAATGATCTCTTTTATGGTTTCATCTATTTTCTCTTTCACATTTGCGTCAACATTGGGTTGATTCAATAACTCTTTAAGTGGGTCTATAGAATTTTTCTCTTGTAGCGACAACATTACATCGGCAAGTGCTACTTGTACCAATGGTGAGTCTTGCGTGGTTATTGATGTTATTAAACCTTGTCTGACAATAGGTTTATCAGAATAACGCATAAGTGATTCTATAGCCGCCAGTCTTACATTTACATTATCATCATTATTTAAAGTGACAAACAAAGCTTTAATTACCTGTTCTGTTGCATCGGTTAATTTACTCGCCTCATTAACAGCTTTTAAACGCTTATTAGCCGAAGGTTGCTCTATTAATTCAAGTACTAATTGAGAACGCACTTCTTCGGTTTCTGCCTTAGCATACTGAATAGATTCATTAGATGTTTGTTGAGACGAAGATGAACCATTGAATTGCCTTCCCAAAAAAAGACCTAATGCCAATAATCCTAAACCATATACTAGCTTTCCTTGCATACTATTTGTAGTAAATAATACCTTTAACTGATCTAAAAATGTAGATTTTTTAGATGAATGCTTTTCTTTTTCAGTTTTCAAAAACGTATAAAATCTAGCATCCATTTTATTTTCTGAAGCTTTTGGAATTTCAATATCAAAATTTAACAGTGCTCTCAATTCGTCAATCGCTGCAATCTGTTTTGGATTTTCAGAAAGATATTGTTCTACTTCTCGCTGCTTATCAACAGAAAGTTTATCGTATATATAATCAATTTTTAAACTATCAAACTCTTGCTTATTCATAACTTCAATTCTTTTCAATTTGTAAAAAAATAGCCCTTAAATCATGTAATGCTCGATGTGCTTTTGTTCTAGCGGCTCCTTCACTACACCCAAGTATATCACCTATTTCACTATATTTTAATTCTTTGTACTTACTTAAAATTAGCACCTCTCTCTTTTCTGGCTGTAATTTGTTTAATGCTAATGCCAGATTTGAGGTGTCTTCTTCTAATTCTATTTGCTCATTAATATCTGAACTATCGCTCACTACCTCTGACAATTCATCAATATCTTCATTATACATACTTTTCTTATTTTTTCTAAAATGGTCGTAATTAATATTTCTGGCAATCTGAAACATCCAAGAAATAAAATTACTTTCATCTGTAAATGTGTGTTTATACTTCAGCATACGCTCAAAAACAGTTTGCACTAAGTCCTCACACAAGGATGCATTTTTATGCATTTGATAGTAAAAACCAAACAATCGTTTTTTGTGTCGTTCGTATAATAATCCTAGCTTTTCTAATTGCCCAGATTTTACGCTTAACATTAATGAACTATCTGATAACTTATCCAATTGTAACACTGTTGATTTGTTGATTCATAAAGGTAAACTTAGCTTTTTAAAAAACGTTACAGAAATTAATTAAAAATAACATTTTACTGTACTTGAAAAATAGTATATCATTACTTTTGTGCTCTAAACTAAATGCAATGCATAAAATAACACATGTTATTTACGATCTTCTAATCAAGTCTGGAGTTAATGAGACTGGTGCAAAATATCTCAATATGATTGTACTGCTACTCATAGCATTGATCCTAATTTTTTTAGTTGATTATGTTGTTCGAAGAATTTTAAGAAGTCTTTCAGTTAGAATTGCGAAGCGATCAAAAACAAACTTTGATGATATATTGATCAGCAATAAGACTCCAAGAAATTTTGCGCACATAATACCACTCTTTTTAGCAATAGAATTCACTCCTTTAATTTTTAGTGATTTTGAAAATGCTAAAAATTTTATCATAAAATCTCTAGAAGTTTTTGCCATTATATTAACCTTATGGATTGTTAGAAGTGTACTCAACTCCATTAAAGATTATCTTAAAACTTTACCAAATCTAAAAGACAAACCTATAGCAAGTTATATACAGGTTTTTATGATTTTCGCTTGGTTTGCAGGATTCTTATTAGCTTTTACCGTGATTACTGGGCAGTCTGTACTTCGCTTTTTTGCAGCACTAGGTACAGCTTCAGCGATTATTATTTTAGTCTTTAGAGATACCATTTTAGGTTTTGTAGCTAGTATCCAAGTATCAATTAATGATATGGTTCGTATTGGCGATTGGATTACCTTTGATAAGTATGGTGCAGACGGAGATGTTATTGAAATTACCTTAGCAACTGTAAAAGTTCAAAACTTCGATAAAACCATCACTACCATACCTACCTATGCATTGATTTCCGATTCTTTTAAAAATTGGCGTGGAATGACCAATTCTCAAGGTCGTAGAATTAAACGATCTTTAAATATTAAGATGGATAGTATTAAGTATTTATCTGAAAATGAAATAGAACGACTAAAAAATATTCAACTTATAACAGAATATATTTCATCACGTCAAGAAAAAATTACTGAATATAATACAGCGCAAGCTATTGATAAAAAATTGTTACTTAATGGAAGGAATCTGACCAATATTGGTGTTTTTAGAAAGTATGCAGAGACTTATGTTAAAAACCATTCTGGTATCAATAAAGAAATGATGATTATGGTACGACAATTAGCCCCTACTACACAAGGGTTACCTATAGAAATCTATGCATTTAGTGCAGATAAACGTTGGGAAAATTATGAATATATTATGGCAGATATTTTTGATCATTTATTAGCTGCTATCGAGTATTTTGATTTAGAATTGTTTGAGTTGCCAACAAAAATTCAAGTTTAATTTTCTTCTTCCGTAAGTATTATTAAAGTTCGCTTTAATCTAAATTAAGTTATCTAAACTATCAACAGCTACATAACGCTCTACAGTAAAACCTTCGGCGTGATCTACCCCAATGAGCCTACCTAAATCTTGTGCACGATACACGATGCTTTCTAAGAAATTTTTACTGGTTATAGGAGATACAGGTTCTTTACTATTCGGATCATAAAATTGAGAACTATATGCTTTTACTGCTTCTAATTTCTTATCAATAAACCCAGAAACATCAACCACAAAATCGGGCTCTAAGTTTTTCCATTGAATGTAATGATAGACTTGTTTAGGTCGCCAATGTTCTTGCCTCTTTCTATTAAATTCGGTTTCTATACGACGCAAACCCGATAGAAAACAAGCATCACTCACCAATTTACTACCCTTACCATGATCTATATGACGATCTTCAACAGCATTACATAATACAATATCGGGCTGGTATTTACGAATCATTTTAATAACTTCTAATTGGTGCTTTTTATCATTTACAAAGAATCCATCCGCGAAAGCAAGATTTTCTCTAACTGTTACACCTAAAATATTTGCCGCATTCGCAGCTTCTTGATCTCGAATTTCTGCTGAACCACGGGTTCCTAATTCTCCACGGGTAAGGTCTAAAATCCCTACTCTTTTCCCAAGCGATATTTCTTTGGCAATAGTAGCTGCACAACTCAATTCTACATCGTCAGGGTGTGCTCCAATGGCAAGTATATCTAATTTCATATAGTCAAAAATCTTATATCAAATATATGGTATTTTTGTGGTAAACTATCTAGTCTCATGTTAGAACACTTTTTTCAATGTCCCTATTGCTGGGAAACGATATCAATGCTACTCGACACCTCGACAGCCAACACGACCTATATAGAAGATTGTGAGGTTTGTTGTAGGCCTATTGAAATAACGTTTACATGTACAGATAATGATTTGACAAGCTTCTCGGCAGATGATATTGATCAGTAACGTCATTGCGAGGAGCAAGAATATTCTTGCGACGAAGTAATCTTTCAAATTAAGATTCAAATTGAATAGATTGCCACGCTCAAATAAATTTGAGCTCGCAATGACGTTAACTTGTACTTAACGCTTGCTCAATATCTTTCTGTAAATCTTCAATATCTTCAATACCCACAGAAAAACGAATAAGATTATCAGAAATACCAACTTCAGTTCGCTGTTCGGGTGTAAGCAAAGCGTGCGAAGTTTCTGAAGGTAATAGCATCGTAGATTCTACC
The DNA here is from genome assembly GCF_056591795.1 of Maritimimonas sp. 2210JD6-3. NCBI lineage: Bacteria > Pseudomonadati > Bacteroidota > Flavobacteriia > Flavobacteriales > Flavobacteriaceae > Maritimimonas > Maritimimonas sp. 2210JD6-3. The sequence goes on from NZ_JBWQOJ010000027.1 coordinate 45,659, forward strand.
CCTGCCAAGCTCATTGATGGTTTTATTAAAGCTAATCGTTTTAAAAAGGTTGCAGCATTATATTGACTTGTCAATTCGAAAGATAACATCCCTCCAAACCCTTGCATTTGTGCTTTTGCCAATTTATGATTTGGATGTTCCTGCAAGCCAGGATAATACACTTTGGCAACGGCAGTATGTGCTTGAAGCCATTCAGCCAGCGCTTGAGCATTGCTATTGTGTTTTTCAATACGTACCGCTAAGGTTTTGATACTGCGTTCTAAGAGATAACACATAAAATCACTCATGCTGCCTCCTAAATTTTTGCTCTTGTGCCATATCGTATCAATATGCTCTTGAGAAGCTACCACAGCGCCAGCACACATATCACTATGCCCGCTTAAATATTTTGTAGCGGAATGTAATGAGATGTCAATTCCTAATTTGAGTGGTGTTTGATTTATAGGTGAAGCAAACGTATTATCGATCATTGAAACTATACCATGCTTCTTTGCAATTTTAGCAACACCACTAATATCTGTAATGGTGAGTAACGGATTTGAAGGTGTTTCTACATAAACAACCTTTGTATTACTGCGGATCTCAGCTTCAAAATCAGCAACAGCCACACCTTTAGTAAAAGAGTATTCAATTCCATATTTTTCAAATTCTTCAACAACAAAATTAAAAGTACCACCATAAATCTCATTTTGTAAGACAATATGATCTCCTGTACTCAAAAAAGCGAATAATGTCGTGCTAATTGCCGCCATACCAGACGCAAAAACCAACCCTTGCTCGCCTCCTTCTAAAGCAGCTATTTTTGTTGCTACAGCCTCTTGATTCGGATTGTTAAAATACCTTGGATAGCGTTTCTTTTCTACATCCATAAACGGATACGAACTCGCCATAAAAATAGGTGAAACCGCACCACCAAATTGTGTGTCTTTAATTTCGCCAGTATGTGTGCAAATAGTACTATTTCCAAATTCTTTTTTCATGAGTTAGATTTAATTGATTGACTAAAGATACTTGATATTTTGAAAATAATTATAACGTAAATGTGACCTATTTAAAAAGTTAGTGTCATACTAACAAGAACACAAGATTACGTTAATATTACAACAAATGAAACAACTAATTTTTGCGGTAGGATTGCTCTTCACAATCACGCTGCAAGCACAAGAAATCGCATCGGTTTTTAAAGAGGAAGTACAATTAATAGAAAGAGAAAGTAAAATGCTAGAAAAAGGGAAAGTTGAGTCGCTTCAATCATTGAAGCAACAACTTGCTAATATGAAAAAGGAAAATTATCGCCTTAAACAAGTGATACAAAAACGGCAGTATGAGGGCTGCTCAAAAATTAACCAAACCTCTCATGATGGATTGGCGGTGACCCAAAAAGTATTGAGGCAAGAAAAAAGGGAAAGAAACAGAAACTTACAAAGTTTGCCTCCGCCGCTTTAAAAGAAAACCCGAGAAAAATTTCTCGGGTTTTTTTATTCTATACTTGCGTTGTTTTCCAGCGGCCTTTTTTAAACCATAGAATACCTAAGATTGCCAAAAGTGCTTCTGCCAATACTACTGCCAAGAATACACCTAAAGAACCCACTTCAAAA
>NZ_JBWQOJ010000028.1:0-45344 GCF_056591795.1 Maritimimonas sp. 2210JD6-3
TAGCTAGTAAAAAATAAAGACTATTTTTTTATCTTAAGCTATTGTTAATCTAGAGAATAAGCTTATATTTGCACTCATTTTTAATTAAGCGAAATAAAATTTAAATTATGTACGCAATTGTAGAGATAGCAGGGCAGCAATTTAAAGTAGCTAAAGATCAAAAAGTTTTCGTTAATCGTTTACAAGAAAAAGAAGGCTCAAAAGTAACTTTTGATAACGTTCTTTTAGTAGACAACGGTAGCGTAACTATTGGCGCCCCAGCTATAGATGGTGCAGCGGTGACTGCAAAAATTCTAAAACACCTAAAAGGTGATAAAGTAATCGTTTTTAAGAAAAAACGTAGAAAAGGTTACAAAGTAAAAAATGGTCATAGACAATATTTATCTGAAATTCAGATTGAAAGTATTGTAACTAGTGGTGCTAAGAAAACTGCTAAAAAAGAAGCTGCTCCTAAGAAAGAAGAAAAAGCGGCAGTAACTACTGAGAAAAAGACTCCAGCTAAAAAGACCACCACTAAAGCAGATGACTTAAAGAAAATTGAAGGTATTGGTCCGAAAATTGCAGAAACTTTAGTAGCTGCTGGTGTTGCGACTTTTGCTGAATTAGCGAAAACTAAACCTGCAAAAATTTCGGAAATCATCGCTGATGTAAGAGGAAATCATGTTACAGATACTTGGCCAGAACAAGCTGCTTTAGCTGCTGATGGTAAGTGGGATGCATTACAAACATTACAAGATAAATTAGATGGCGGAAAAGCTTAATTGCTTTTTTCGTTAAGTTTAACAAAATAAAACCTTAAGATTATGGCTCATAAAAAAGGAGTTGGTAGTTCTAAAAACGGTAGAGAATCAGAATCGAAACGATTAGGTGTGAAGATTTTTGGTGGTCAAGCTGCTATTGCAGGTAATATTTTAGTACGCCAAAGAGGTACACAACATCATCCAGGAGAAAATGTATATATGGGTAAAGACCATACGTTACATGCTCAAGTTGATGGATTGGTAAAGTTTACCAAAAAAAGAGATAATAAATCATACGTTTCAATTGAACCTTTTGAAGCTTAAGATTTTTTAAACATAGATTAAAAACCCTTACCTTTCTGGTGAGGGTTTTTCTTTTATATTTGTGAAACATTTCCCAAAAGGGATGCCTATTAATCCAAATTCAACTTGAGTTCACTTAAAGGATTTTTAAAAGATACCATCATCTATGGAGTTGCTGCTGTTTTACCCAGAGCAATAAACATCCTTTTAACTAGATTACATACAGACACGCTAGAAACCGATAAATTTGCCGAAAATACTTGGTATTTTGTATTTGCAGCATATTTCATTGGATTTTTAACCTTCGGATTAGAAACCGCATTCTTTCGATTTTTTACTAAAGAAAAGGAAAAAGGAAAAGTAGTTTCTACATCTTTTTTCACGTTGGTGACCACGGTAACACTATTTTTAATTACACTACTTATTTTTAATGATCAATTCGCGCAATGGCTAGGGTTTGCCAATCCGCAACATTTAAAAATACTCACCTTAGTAACTGCTTTTGACACCTTTGTTGTGATACCCTATGCCTATTTACGTGTTACCAACAAACCTATAAAGTTCGCATCTTTTAAGATTGCTAATATTTTAATTTATGCATTCTTTAATCTATTCTTTTTATGGTTTGTACCTTATGCACTAGAGGCTAAAATTGCATTGCCCAAATTTTTAGTAAATCACCATCAGAATACACCTACCGTAGTTTATATTTTCATAGCAAATTTAATTGCCAGCTTTGCCACATTTTTAATGTTGTTACCTTATATGTTTCGATTCAAGTTTCAATTTGATACCAAAATGCTACGCAAGATGTTACACTATGGCATCCCAATTATGATAGGGACTTTAGCGTATATAACAAATGAAAACCTAGACAAACTCTTGTTAAGAGATGAAATTGGTGATGACCAAATGGGTGTTTATGCTGCTTGTTATAAATTGGGCGTGTTTATGACACTATATGTAATGGCTTTTCGTTTGGGTGCCGAACCTTTCTTTTTTAATGAAGCAAGTAAAGAAAATGCTAAAGAAACCTACGCTATTATTATGAAATGGTTTACTATTATTGGTGCATTTTTTATGTTATTGGTTGTGGTTTATATCAATATTCCAGCAAATATATTATTAGCAAGACCAGAATATTTCGAAGCATTAGCAATCGTACCTATCATTTTATTGGCGAATTTATTTTTAGGCGTTTACCATAACTTATCAGTTTGGTATAAACTCACAGATAGAACAAAATATGGCATGTATTTTTCTGTTTTAGGAGCAATCTTGACCATTGGATTAAATCTATTATTGATTGAATCCTATGGATACATGGCTTCCGCATGGGTAACTTTAGTTGCCTACGGAAGTATGTGCCTTATCTCCTATTTTTATGGTAAAAAATATTACAAAGTACCCTATAAGTTTGATACTATACTTTTATACTTATTAGTTGCAACGGCTTTATCATTTACATCATTTTATCTTTTTAAAGAGAATTATATAGTATCTACACTATTCGTTGCTGCTTTTGCAGGACTCATATTTTTTAATGAACAAAAAGAACTTAAAAGCATTTTTAAAAAATGACCATAGAAATTATCAACAAGTCTAAACATGCATTGCCTCATTATGAAACTTTAGCTTCCGCTGGAATGGATTTACGTGCAAATATAAACGAACCCGTTACTCTTAAACCTCTAGAACGTGCCATTGTAAAAACAGGATTATTTATGGCGCTACCTGCAGGATTCGAAGCACAAGTACGACCTCGTAGTGGATTGGCAGCTAAAAAGGGTATAACTGTATTAAATGCTCCCGGAACCATAGATGCTGATTATCGTGGAGAGATTGGTGTGATTTTAGTAAATTTATCTAATGAAGATTTTGTTATCAATGATGGTGAACGCATCGCTCAATTGGTTATTGCTAAATATGAGCAGGCAACTTGGAAAGAAGTAAGTATATTAGATGAAACAGAACGTGGTAAAGGTGGTTTTGGTAGTACAGGAATGTAACCTTATATAATATCTTTATAAACTGCTAACATAGGGCGATATTCTTCAAATAGCAGTTCTTTATCATATGTATATTTATCAGCTATTTTATAACCTAATTTTTTATAGAAATTAAACGCTTGTGGTTGTTTTTCCATAACTTCCAACCATAATAACTGATAATCATTTTCTTTTACAATTGACTCAGTATAGCTCAGTAATAATTTACCCAATCCCAATCCTTGTACTTTTTGATGCAAGTAGATACGATGTAGTTTTACGGCTTTTCTTTTTTTAAGACTCTTTAGTTCTTGATCAAATAACAATCTTAAAATTCCCACTACTTTATCTCTATAAAGCACAAAGTAATAGAATTGATTGTCTTCTGATAGTTCACTTAATAAATTATCTTTTGCATATTGAGAGTTAATATACCAATTACCTCCATCACTCCAATAGTGTTCGTAAGCTGGTGGATAAATTTCTGACATCAAATTAAATAATAATTGATGATCGATACTTGTTATGAGTTTTAATTTAACCACCGAAGAAATTGTAATAATCATATTACTTTTCATCAGGCAAATTTACTTGCTCTTCAATTACATTATCAATTCGCTGTGAAGCTTCTTCTGGCAATAATCCTTTTGCTGCTAATACCAATCCGAATATCATGAGGGCAATACCCATACCTCGTTTAATCTTATAAATAACATTAGGTGTCATTTTCCTTCTCAATTGTTTCGCCAATAAAATTTTAATAAGATCAGTAACAAAATAGGCAATTATAATGGTAGCAAAATAGGTGAATATTCTCGAATCATTCATCTCTAAATTCGGACCAATTACTACCACCATACCCAACCAAAACGCCAATACTCCTACGTTTATAAAGTTCAAGAAAAAACCCTTTATAAAGAGTTTTATATAATTATTTTTTTCTACGATAACCAAGTTTTCATCTGTGATGATCGGCTTGCGTTTTTTATATAAAATAGACAGCCCATATATAAACAAAAGACTCCCTCCCAAAATAAATAATCTAGGGTCATCCTTAATGCGCTCTAGTAAAGTTCTACTGCCGTAATAAGCAACATAGATAAAAATTATATCTGCGATAATAACCCCTAGATCAAAAGCTAGCGCGGCTCTAAATCCTTTAATAGCACTTGTTTCTAATAATACAAAAAACACAGGTCCAATCATAAAGGCTAGTGCTACTCCAAAAGGTATGGCATTTAAAATATCGTGCATTATGGCTTTTTAAACATCGTCGTAATCAATCACGATTTTTTTAGTAACTGGATGTGCTTGGCAAGTCAGTATCAACCCTTCCTCAACCTCAGTTTCATCTAAGATAGAGTTCTTTTCCATGACTGCTTTACCTTCGGTCACTTTTGCAATACAACTGCTACAAATACCTCCTTGACAAGAATAAGGAGCATCTAATCCTTGCAAAAGAACAGCATCTAAAATAGTATGTTCGTTTTTCATTACAAATACTTCTTCCTCATCATCTAATAACACTGTTATTGAAGTTTCTCCTTCTAAATTTTCTTGCACTTCTTCAGCGTCATCAACATCTTCAGCAGCTACTGTAAATAATTCAAAGTGAATTTTATCATTAACGACACTATTTTTAAGTAAAGTCTCTTTCACCAAGTTTATCATAGGTTCAGGGCCACATAAATAGTAACTTTCAAAATCGAAGCTTTTATAGTGATCATTTAGCATGCTATTAACAATGGTTTCATTTATTCTACCATGATGGTCTTCTTCAGTAACTTGACTAAAAACGTAATGCACAAAAAAGCGATCTGAATATTGTTGCTTTAAGCGATCCAAATCTTTTTTAAACATAACATCATTAGGGGTCTTGTTACCATAGACCAAAACAAACTTACTTTGTGTTTCGATTTCTAAAACTGAATAAATCATTGATAAAATTGGTGTAATACCACTGCCAGCTGCAAAAGCCAAATACTTATTTTGATTTGAATTTTTAGGTTCTAATTTAAATCGACCTCTGGGTTCAGAAATTTCCAGCTCATCACCAACTTTCAAGTCTTTTATTGCATATTGGGAAAAAAGACCCTTCTCAACGGCTTTTACTCCTATTTTTAAAAATCCCGAATCTTGAGATGAACAGATCGAATAATCACGACGAATTTGCTCACCATTCAACTCTTTTTGAATAGTAATATATTGCCCAGGAATAAATCTGAAAATCTCTTTTAAATTGTCAGGAATATGAAATGATATCGATACAGCATTATGTGTTTCACTATAAATCTCTTTAACAGAGAGTACATAAAATTTAGCCATATATTGAGTTCAATTGAGAACCACAAAAGTACAAAAATTGATATGTAAAAGAATGGAATAGAAGGTAAAATTAACTTACAGAAATTTCATCTGTAAGCTCATTTTCATCATTTGGTTGAAAAGGAAAAAATTCTTTTAATTTTTTACCAGTTTCAACAATTCCAGATTGTAATCCTTCGGCATAATTACCATTAGAAAATTGGTGGATTATCTTATTTTTAATGCTGTTCCAGAAACTATCTGAAACAGCATCATTAATACCTTTATCACCAAGTATCGAAAACTTTTTATCATCAACAGCCACATAAAACAACACACCGTTCTGTTGCTTGGTTTCATCCATTTTTAAAAAACAGAATACTTCCTTAGCTCGCTCTAACGCATCTTTTTCGGTAGTTTTTTCAAGATGTACACGAATTTCTCCTGAAGTATTTTTCTCTGCTTCGCGAATAGATTGAATAATACGTTGCTCTTCAATAGCCGTTAAAAAATCTTCGACTTTAGACATTATTCTTTACTCTTACCAAATTCGAAACTAGTATCTGGCAATTTCTCAGAACCTGGGTCTGCCTTATAACGCGGCATCTCACCAAAACCAAACCATCCAGCTAAGATCTTGCCTGGAAATTTTGTGGTATGCACATCATACACATTTACCGCATCGTTATAGCGATCTCGAGCTACATTAATTCTATTCTCTGTACCTTCTTGTTGCGCTTGAAAATCTCTAAAAGCTTGTGTTGCCTTTAATTCAGGGTATCTTTCAAAACTTGCCAATAATCTAGAAAAAGCTCCACCAAAACCAGCTTGAGCTTCTTGAAATTTGGCTAACTGTTCTGTAGTAATATTAGAAGGATCTATATTAACAGATGTAGCCTTAGCTCTGGCCTCTATAACATCTTTCAAAGTTTCTCTTTCAAAATCAGCTGCTCCTTGTACAGTTTTCACAACGCTGCTGTATAGATCATTTCTTCGCTGATAAGCACTTTCCACATCAGCCCATTCAGTTTTTGCATTGGCCTCATATTCAACAGCGGTGTTATTAAAGCCTACCGCCCAATTGTAAATACCTAAAGCTAAAACTGCAAGTATTATTACCGGAATTAACCATTTTTTCATAGTTGTATAAATTTAAAGTTGATTTTTAATTTGTAATAGTTCATTTTTTATCGCCTCTAATCTAGCAATAATTGAATGATTATCTTTTATCTTTTCAGGGTTTTGTTTTAGTTTGGTTTTAGCCCCATCTAATGTAAATCCTTTTTCTTTTACTAAATGATAAATCATTTGAATGTTCTTTACATCTTCTGGTGTAAACATACGATTGCCTTTAGCGTTTTTCTTTGGTTTGATTACATCAAACTCCTTATCCCAAAAACGTATTAACGATGTATTTACGTTAAAAGCCTTTGCAACTTCTCCTATTTTATAATATCGTTTGTCTGGTAAATTTATATGCATTAATCGAATGATTGACCTTCTTGGTTGGCAGCCTTAAGCATGGCTTTAAATTCTTCTGGTGATAAGTTTCCGTAATAGAAATTAATAGGATTTATAGGTTTTCCATCTTTATGTACTTCATAATGCAAATGAGGCCCTTTCGATCTACCTGTATTGCCTACAAACCCGATAAGATCTCCCCTTTTTACACGTTGTCCTTTCCTTACATTGTATTTCGATAAATGTGCATATAACGTCACATAACCGAACCCATGATCAATACGAATATGATCTCCAAATCCTGAAGCATTGTTATCAGCTCTTTTCACAACACCATTACCTGTTGCATAAATTGGCGTACCTGGGGCAGCAGTAAAATCCATTCCTTTATGTTGCTTTCTAGCTTTCGTAAATGGGTCAGAACGCCAACCAAAACCTGAAGCCACTCGCGTAAGATCTTCTTTTTTTACAGGTTGAATTGCCGGTATTGCTGCCAATAATTTTTCTTTATCTTCAGCAAGGTTAATAATTTCATCAAGTGACTTAGACTGCACATAAAGTTGTTTTGCCAAGATATCCATACTCTTCGTAGCTTCTATAATCATGTCTGAATTGTCAAAACCTTCTAAAGACTTATATCTATTAACACCACCAAAACCTGCTTTTCTCTGCTCTTCAGGTATCGGATTGGCTTCAAAATACATTCTGTAGATATTATTATCACGTTCCTGAATACCCTCTAAAACTGTCTGTGCTTGTGCCATCTTTTTATCAAGTAATTCATAACGTAATTTCATATTCTCTAACTCACGCTTTTGAGCTTTCTCTTTAGGCGACTCTATAAATTGAAATGAAATTAAAACTATTAAGGCAGCAAATAATACTGAACTTGCTAAAAAAATCATTGATTTTTTTAGCTTATCACGTTTTCTGAGTTCTATTTTACGATAAGAAAGCGTGTCTGAATCGTAATAATATTTTACTTTCGCCATAATATGAAATTATACTATTTTTGCAGCTATATTAAGCTCAAAATAGCCTTTACCTTTTGTCTGTGAAAAACAAATTTACAAAATGTTTTGCAACCATAAAAAAAGGCATTTCATTTAGCTTTTAATTAACACTTTATGACATCTCAAGAAGTAAGACAGCATTTTCTAGATTTTTATAAATCTAAAGAACATAAAATTGTGCCTTCTGCACCTATGGTCTTGAAAAATGATCCTACATTAATGTTTACAAATGCAGGGATGGTTCCTTTTAAGGAATTTTTCTTAGGTCAAAAAAATGCTGAAGTAAAACGTATTGCTGATACGCAAAAGTGTCTGCGTGTTTCGGGTAAACACAATGATCTTGAAGAAGTAGGTCTTGATACCTATCACCATACCATGTTTGAGATGTTAGGTAATTGGAGTTTTGGAGATTATTTTAAAAAAGAAGCCATTGCCTGGGCATGGGAACTATTGACCGAAGTATATAAAATCAATAAAGAAAATTTATATGTTACCGTTTTTGAAGGTGACAAAAATGATAATTTAGATTTCGATCAGGAAGCTTATGATTACTGGAAAGAATGGATCGATGAAGATCGAATTATAAATGGTACTAAAAAAGATAATTTCTGGGAAATGGGTGCGCAAGGACCCTCTGGACCCTGTTCAGAAATTCATGTTGACATTCGATCTGATGAAGAAAAGGCAAGAGTTTCTGGCAAAGAGCTTGTAAATAAAGATCATCCGCAAGTAGTTGAAATTTGGAATCTTGTATTCATGCAATACAATAGAAAAGCCGATGGTTCGCTTGAACCACTTCCTGCGAAGCATATCGATACGGGCATGGGCTTTGAACGGCTATGTATGGTATTGCAAGGAGTAACTTCTAATTACGATACTGATGTATTCACACCACTTATTCGAGAAGTCGAAACTATTACGAGAACCGAATACAATCAAGATGAAAAAATAGATATTGCTATTCGCGTGATTGCTGACCATATACGTGCAGTAGCCTTTGCTATCGCAGATGGACAATTACCTTCAAACAATGGTGCTGGGTATGTAATTCGTAGAATACTACGTCGTGCTATTCGTTATGGGTTTACTTTCTTACATCAAAAAGAGCCTTTTATCTTTAAGCTTGTACAAGTTTTAAGTAAAGAAATGGGTAATTTTTTCCCAGAGTTGAAAGCACAGCGACAGCTAATCACCAATGTTATAAAAGAAGAAGAACATTCATTTTTAAAGACTTTAGAGCAAGGATTACTATTACTTGACGGAATTATAAAAGAAACACAAGGAAAAGAAGTTGCAGGTGAAAAAGCATTTGTATTATATGATACGTATGGATTTCCTAAAGATTTAACTGCACTAATCCTTTCAGAAAAAGGATATTCATTTAATGAGAAAATCTTTAATGAAGAACTAGAAAAACAAAAAAATCGCTCTCGAGCAGCTTCAATTGTTGAAACCGATGATTGGAACGTTTTAGTTGAAGACCTAGAAGAAGAATTTATCGGCTATGATCAATTAGAAGCAGAAGTAAAAATTACACGCTATCGAAAAGTTACCTCAAAAAAAGATGGTGATATATATCAATTGGTTTTTAACCTTACACCATTCTATGCTGAAGGAGGTGGACAAGTGGGAGATAAAGGATATTTAGAAACTGCAACGGGTGATGTAATTTATATCGTAGATACCAAAAAAGAGAATAATCTTATCATCCATTTTGCTGAAAATCTACCTAAAAATATTACAGATACTTTTAAAATAGTTGTTGATGAAAAGCAGCGTTTTAGAACCGCTTGTAATCATACAGCTACCCATTTATTACATCAAGCATTACGTGAAATACTAGGTGAACATGTAGAGCAAAAAGGTTCTGCCGTGCATTCTAAATATCTTCGTTTTGATTTTTCGCATTTCTCAAAACTTACTACCGATGAATTGCGTGATGTTGAAGATTTTGTAAATGCACGTATCAACAATAAACTATCACTTCAAGAAAATAGAAGTACTACCATGGAAGCTGCCAAAAAAGAAGGAGCGATGGCACTTTTTGGAGAAAAATATGGTGATACCGTACGTACCATTCGTTTTGGGAAATCTATAGAACTTTGTGGTGGTACGCATGTACAAAATACTGGAGATATCTGGCATTTTAAAATTCGATCTCAAAGTGCTGTTGCAGCAGGAATACGTCGTATCGAAGCCATTACATATGATGCTGTAAAAGATTTTTATTTTGAAACAAACAGAGCTTATTTCGAAATAAAAGATTTATTTAAAAGTTCACTAAGCCCTGTGACATCAGTAAAAGCTTTACAAGAAGAAAATACGCAACTAAAAAAACAATTAGAGGATTTAATGAAAGACAAAGCTTCTTCATTAAAAAATGACTTAAAAACTAAGGTTGAGACCATTAATAATATCAATTTTATTGCTTGTGAGGTTGCTTTAGATCAAACAGCAATCAAAGATTTAGCATTTCAATTGGGTGGTGAAATAAATGATCTCTTTTTTGTTGCCGGATCAAGAAAAGATGGTAAAGCTATGTTGACGGTTTATATTTCTAAAAATATCACCAATGATCAGCTAAATGCTGGTAAAGTTGTTCGCGAATTAGGAAAACTGATTCATGGCGGTGGTGGCGGACAACCATTTTATGCCACAGCAGGTGGTAGAAACCCAGACGGTATTAAAGATGCACTAGTAAAAGCAAAAGAGTATTTGAGTTAAGAAATAAATGTCTGAATTAATTGAATATCTAGCTAAAGGAGAATTAAACTTTAATGTCAATATTTATTACCAGTCTAGAAAAATACTATATTCAAAACTAATTAAAGGGGGATTTAAATCAGATCTTATTAGGGTTTTTAATGAATCTAATATTTTGATTTTAGAATTGGAAGTAAAAGTGTTTTCACATGAATATGTATTAAAGAAAATAAATACTGAGTATTTAAATAATGAAATTACAATCATTAATAAAAACAAAATTAAGGTAGGTTTGAACAGTTTTCAATTTAAAAATTGGTTTTCATTATTTAATTCTTTTATATACATGAACAATGTAAAAATTGCAACAATTAAGTCCAAAGTTTTCTCTTTTAATCACGATTACAGAATTCAATTTAAAACTGAAAATAAGGAAATCATTAAATCTTCGTTATTGCTTTTCCTTATTAGTAAATCTTATCTGGACTTAGAATAAAATGCTTTTACAAACCAATATTCCTTTAACGCCTCAACAACATAATCAAATTGATTATGATTCTAAATTAGTGTTATTAGGTTCTTGTTTTTCGGAAAATATTGAGAGCAAATTTGATTATTTCAAATTTCAAAGCTTAGTAAATCCTTTCGGAATTTTATTTCATCCAAAGGCAATTGAAAATTTAATTACAAATGCCATTAATGAAAAAGAATATACTGAAAATGATATCTTCTTTTTAAATGAGCAATGGCATTGTTTTGAAGCAAATTCTAAATTAAGTAATCCTAATAAAAAAGAACTACTTCAAAGCTTAAACAGATCGATCAAATTAACAAATCAACAAATCAACAAATGTACTCATGTTATCATTACTCTGGGTACAGCCTGGGTATATCGATATATTGAATCAGATACTATTGTTGCTAATTGTCATAAAGTTCCTCAAAAGAAATTTTTAAAAGAACTACTATCTGTTAATGAAATTACAGAAAGTTTGGGTGCTATTCTAGCGCTTATAAAAAGTGCAAACCCTAATACTATTGTTATATTTACAGTTTCACCGGTGCGTCACTTAAAAGATGGTTTTGTAGAAAATAATCGTAGTAAAGCGCATTTATTAGCTGGCGTTCATAGACTTCTCGACTCCGCTCGAAGTGACATCAGTTACTTTGCTTCTTATGAAATAATGCTCGATGAATTACGCGACTATCGGTTTTATGCTGAAGATATGATTCATCCTAATCAAACAGCAATTAATTATATCTGGGGAAAGTTTTGCCATGTTTGGATTTCCGAAAAGGCACAACAAACCATGAACCAAGTAAATAGCATTCAAAAAGGATTAATTCACAGACCTTTTAATGAAAATTCTGAGCAACATCAAAATTTCTTAAATGTGCTCACTAAAAAAATGGAAATACTTCAAAAAGCATTTCCATTTATGAAATTTTAAAGCTTTTAGATATCAATCTAATACTTTTTACTCTATATATTGATCTACATTTTGCCAAGGGCCTCCATTAATAACATCAATACCATGCTCAGCTAAAAATTCTTCAGCTCGACCACTTCTGGCACCGCTTCTACAACAGGTAATTACTGGCTTTTTCCAAGATTTTATTTCTTCAATCTGATTAGGAATATCATCTAAAACTATGTGTCTTGATCCTTCAACATGACCTTCTTCATATTCTGCATCTGTACGAACATCTAAGATAATAGCCTCTTTAGCTAAATATGCTTCAACATCTCCAAACTCTTTTTTACTACCAAATAATCCAAACATTGTTTATAATTTATCTTTAATTACAAAGAAACTAAATAATTGCAGTAAGGCAATACTTATTTTTTATAATTATTAGCGTAATCAAAAACCAAGTTTACAAAGGTCTTTACTCCTAATTTCATACCACTTTCATCAATATAAAAATCTGGTGTGTGGTGAGAAGCAGCATCTTCTGGTTTGACATCTATCGGTTTTCCTCCTAAAAAGAAATACAATCCTGGGATCTCCTTTTGAAAATAAGAAAAATCTTCTGCACCCGTAATCGCATTAATTAAATGCACGTTGTCTTTGCCTGCGGCACGTTGTAATGTTGGCAACATCTTTTCAGTGAGCTTAACATCATTATACGTAATCGGGTAACCCTTATCTATTTCTATAGTAGCTTTCGCACCAAAAGCTTCAGCAATGGCAGGCACACGTTTTTTCATTTCATCATTTAATTTCTTTTGCATATCATAATCTAAGGTTCGTATAGTGCCTATCATTTCTACTTCTTCTGGAATAATATTACTACGAACACCTCCTCTAATTAAGCCAACAGTTATCACAGCTGCTTCCTTGGTTAATTCTGTATCTCTACTTATAATGGTTTGCAATCCGTTTATAATTTGTGCAGAAACTACAATAGGATCAATACCTCCCCAAGGACGAGAGCCATGTGTCTGCTTTCCTTTAACCTTAACAACAAAACGTTGAGATGCTGCCATAATACCAGCTGGTTTGTACGATATATCACCAACATTCATACCTGCACTTATATGCAAACCAAAAATAGCATCTACATCAGGATTCTTCAATACACCTTCTTCTACCATCATTTTGGCGCCGCCATTTTCTCCTGGTGGTGTACCTTCTTCGGCGGGTTGAAAAATAAATTTAACAGTACCTTTTATATCTTTTTTCATTTTTGAAAGTACCTCAGCTGTTCCCATTAAAATAGCAATATGAGTATCATGCCCACAAGCATGCATTACGCCAGATTGTATGCCATTGTATTCACTAACTACTTTTGACGCAAAAGGTACTGGCGTTCTTTCTGTTACTGGCAAAGCATCTATATCAGCACGAAGACCTATAACAGGGCCTGACTTCCCTCCTTTTAAAATTCCTACTACCCCTGTATGCGCGATACCAGTTTGCACTTCTAAGCCCAAACTCTTTAAATGGGCAGCTATCTTTTTGGCTGTTTTAAACTCTCTATTCGATAGCTCAGGATTTTGATGAAAATCTCGTCGCCATTCAATGACTTTAGACTCTACATCATTAATGAGTTTATTAGCTGCCTTGTTTTGGGCACTCAAATTAAAAGTAAAAAGTACGGCAAGAAGTAGTCCTATTTTTTTCATGTTAAGTTAGTTTTCGTGAAGTCTAAAATTAGCAAAAAATAACGTCTTTCTCTTTTTAATCTATTAATGATTTCGAAAAACAAATGCTAGATTCTACATTTATATACTCACCATAGTTCTCAGTGGGCGTATATCTATAGTTTTTATAAAGTAAAACTGCATCTTTCATAGCTAATGATGTTTCTAAAATTACTGTTGCGAAACCCAACTCTTTCGCCCAAAATTCTAATTCTAACAATATTTTTCTTGCTAATCCCTTTCTTCGAAAGGCTTGTTCAACATACATTCTCTTTATTTCAATAGTCGTATTGTTATACTCTTTAAAAGCGCCACATGCAACAACTTCATCACCATTATAAGCCAATACTACATGTTTTAAATGATCTATCTTATTAAGCTTTCTAAAAAAAGCATCATGCTCACCATTCATCACAGATAAATAATTATCAAGTTTTTTAACAAGTAGTTTAAAATCTTGGTCGTCTGAATTTGTTCTTAGTATTTTCATTTATATGAAATTAAAAATCCCACTCGAGTGGGATTTTCATAATTAATTACCTAGTAAATAATAATTCTCTATACTTTGTTAGAGGCCATAATTCATCATCTACCATCAATTCTAACTTATCGCAATGGTATCTTATTTCTTCAAAATAAGGTTTTACCTTATTACAATAAGCATCTGCTTTTTTCTGAGAATTTTCTATAACATTTGCTTTTTTGCGCTCGTCAATCATTTTTTCTACCTTAGAATTGATTTCGGCTATATGATGCGATATTCTTTCGATTAAATCGATCTGCTCTTTTGCTAGTTTTTTAAAGTTAGCTCCGAAAACCTCTTTTAATCCACGTACATTTTCTATAAGTGTATTTTGATAACGCACAGCAGTTGGTATTACATGGTTTCTAGCAATATCACCCAGCACTCGAGCTTCAATCTGAATACGCATGGTATATTCTTCTAATTCTATCTCATGACGAGCTTCTACTTCTACTTTATTCATCACTGCCATTTCTTCGAAGAGTTCGATCGTATTTTTAGCTATTTTTATCTTTAAAGCTTCTGGTGTTGTTTTATGGTTACTTAAACCTCTTTTCTTTGCCTCTTTTTCCCAAGCTTCTCCGTAACCATCGCCTTCAAAACGTATTTTTTTAGATGCTTTAATATATTCTCTTAACATATTAAAAATGGCTTCATCCTTTTTAAGGTTTTTAGTATCAACAAGCTTATCTACTTCTATTTTAAATTCTTTTAATTGCTTCGCAATAATCGTGTTTAAAATAGTCATCGGTCCTGCACAATTTGACAAAGAACCTACAGCGCGAAGCTCAAATTTATTTCCTGTAAAAGCAAAAGGTGATGTTCTATTTCTATCTGTGTTGTCTAATAAAATTTCAGGGATTTTCCCTACAATATTTAATTTTAAATCTGTTTTCTCTTGTGGGGATAACTTGCCCTTAGTTACATTTTCTAACTCATCAAGTACAGCTGAAAGCTGAGAACCTATAAATACAGAAATAATAGCAGGTGGCGCTTCATTAGCACCTAAACGATGATCATTACTTGCACTTGCAATAGCGGCTCTAATTAATTCTTCATAATCATGTACAGCTTTTATCGTATTAATAAAAAATGTTAAAAATTGTAAATTACTCATTGGTGTTTTACCTGGACTCAATAGATTTACACCCGTATCTGTTGCCAGTGACCAATTATTATGCTTACCTGAACCATTAATGCCTGCAAAAGGCTTTTCATGAAACAACACTTTAAAATGATGACGTTTGGCAATTTTACTCATTACATCCATCAAAAGTGAGTTATGATCAACAGCCAAATTAACCTCTTCAAAGATAGGGGCCAATTCAAATTGATTAGGAGCCACCTCGTTATGACGCGTTTTCACAGGAATCCCTAATAACATACACTCATGCTCAAGATCTCGCATAAAACTCATTACTCTATTTGGAATAGAACCAAAATAATGATCATCTAATTGTTGTCCTTTTGCTGGAGAATGTCCAAGCAAGGTTCTTCCTGTTAAGGTAATATCTGGTCTAGATGCTGCGAGTGCATTATCTATTAAAAAATATTCTTGTTCCCATCCTAAGGTAGCATTGACCTTAGTGACATTTTTATCAAAATATTTTGCAACAGCAGTAGCTGCACTATCTACAGCCTGTAAAGCCCTTAATAATGGTGCTTTATTATCTAATGCTTCACCTGTATATGCTACAAATACCGTAGGAATACATAAGGTAGTACCATAAAGAAAGGCTGGAGATGTTGGGTCCCATGCTGTATAACCTCGTGCTTCAAATGTATTTCTTATGCCTCCATTGGGAAAACTAGACGCGTCTGGTTCTTGTTGAACCAATTGCCCTCCTCCAAATTTTTCTATGGCCCTTCCTCCTTCGATGGGTTCGAAAAAAGCATCATGCTTTTCTGCTGTGGCACCTGTTAAGGGTTGAAACCAATGCGTATAATGTGTTGCACCTTTAGAAATTGCCCATTCTTTCATTCCCGTAGAAATACTATCGGCTATATTTCTATTTATTTTTGTACCTAATTTAATAGCATTCATAACACTTGAATAAGCATCTTTAGCTAAAAATTGACGCATGGCATTTTCATTAAATACATTGTTAGCAAATATTTCTGACCTCCTTTTATCGGCAGGTAGCTCTAAAGGTTTTCGGTTAAAAGTTTCTCTTAAAGCATCAAATCGTATTCTAGACATAAGTTTTATTTTATAACTGAGGGGCAAAATTACTAATTTTTACTTTATTTTTTGATATACCCTAAAAAATATAGGGGTGATTTTATTATTTATGTAATTTTAACAAAAAATACCCTACTAAATTTTATTGTTAAGTAAAAAATATTCATTTTTGCAGGGTTCAAATAAATAAAAATTAAGTTATGAGTAAAACTAAACTTGAATACATTTGGTTAGATGGTTATTATCCGACACAAAATATGCGTAGTAAAACCAAAGTAGTTGCTGATTTTAATGAAAAATTAGAAGATTGTCCTATTTGGTCTTTTGATGGTTCTTCTACCAAGCAAGCAGAAGGCGGTTCGTCTGACCTTTTACTAAAACCCGTTGCTATTTATCCAGACCCAGCAAGAGACAATGGATTTTTAGTAATGACAGAAGTTTTAAATGCTGACGGAACTCCGCATGAAACAAATCACAGAGCTAAAATTGATGATGATGATAATGATTTTTGGTTTGGTTTTGAGCAAGAATACTTCATTATGGATACGCACACGCAATTACCTTTAGGTTTCCCTATTGGAGGATATCCGGGGCCACAAGGAATGTACTATTGTTCTGTTGGTGGAAAAAACACACATGGTAGAGATGTTGTAGAGGAGCATGCAGATCTTTGTATTGAAGCAGGTTTAATTTTTGAAGGCATTAACCAAGAAGTAGCTTGTGGACAATGGGAATTTCAATTGTTTGCGAAAGGTGCTAAAAAAGCTGGTGATGAAATTTGGATTGGTCGTTACTTATTAGATAGATTATGTGAAAAATATGGTTATTATACTGAATATCATCCTAAACCAATAAAAGGTGATTGGAATGGTTCTGGTATGCACGCTAATTTTTCTAACACTTTACTAAGAACTTGCGGAAGTAAAGAAACTTACATGAAGATTTGTGAAGCGTTTAGACCTGTAAAAGATGAACATATTGATGTATATGGTGAATTTAATGATGAGCGTTTAACTGGCTTACACGAAACTGCGCATGTTTCTGACTTTAGCTATGGTATTTCTGATAGAGGTGCTTCTATTCGTATTCCTATTTTAACAGTTGAAAATGGCTGGAAAGGATATTTAGAAGACAGAAGGCCTGCTTCTAACGCTGACCCATACAAAGTTGCTGGTAGAATTATTGAAACGGTAAAAAGTGCTAATGTAGAAGCAACAGTTTGACATTTACAAATTCAAATACTTTACCTAACAAAAAAGCCAATTTTAAAATTGGCTTTTTTGTTAGGTAATTGTTAGGTATATAAATATAATATAAATTCCTAATAGTAGAATTCCGTCTTTCCAGTTCAATCGCATTCCTCTAGGGATAAATACCAAAGGCAATATTATAAAAGAAATCGCTAACATCCAGTAAATATCGTTAGTAAGCAAGCTTATATCATCAGGCTTAACTTCAACAGGAGTTATCATTGAAGTAATGCCTAAAACAGCCAAAATATTAAACACATTTGAGCCGATTAAATTACCCAGAGATATTGCCTTTTCCTTTTTGATAACCGCAATAATAGAAGCTGCCAGTTCGGGTACGCTTGTACCTACAGAAACAACAGTAACCCCAATTATAGCTTCGCTAACCCCTAAACCTCTTGCTAGTGTTTTTGCTCCATCAACTAATAATTCTGAGCCTCCCCATAATGCTACACCTCCGATAGCTAAAAACAGTACAATCTTGTGTAAGGATAAAACTTCATCATCTTCAGGCATTTCATCAACTACAGCGGGTTTTTGAAAGCGTAGTAAATAAATCAAAAATGCTATAAGCATTGTAAATAAAATCAGCCCCTCATATCGCTGTAAAATAAGGTCATTTTTAATAAAAAAGTAAAACAATACAGAAGCAATCATCATTACTGGCCAGTCGGTTTTATAAAAACTTTTCTGAATTTCCATACTTCCTAAAATCAATACCACTCCTAAAACCAATCCCAAATTTGCAATGTTAGAACCTATTACATTCCCCACGGCAATACCTGTAGCACCCTCTAGTGCAGAATTTACACTTACAATGAGCTCAGGTGCCGAAGTAGCAAAAGACACTACAGTCATACCTATTACTATTTTAGGAATATTTAATTGTAGTGATAAACCAACCGCCGCTTTTAACAACCAGTTGCCTCCCAGAACTAATAAAATAAGACCTAAAATAATGTAGAGAATACTCATGAGATAATTTTGAGCAAATATAATTTTTTAAATAGCAATGTAGCTTTGAATCTTAAATTTTAGTTAATTAACTATTTTTATAGTTATGAAACTAAAAATATAGTTATATTTGTTTTCAAACGTTTATTCATGGATAAATTAACTAACAAAGAAGAAGAAATATTAAATGCACTATGGAAGCTTGAAAAAGCTTTTGTAAAAGAGATTATCGAAATCTTACCCGAACCAAAACCTCACTACAATACCATTTCAACTATTATTAGAAATATGGAAAATAAAGGTTATATAAAATATAAAGCTTTTGGTAAAACCCATCAATATTACCCAACTATATCAAAAGAAGAGTACAAAAAAGTGTACATGAAAAAAACGATTCATAACTATTTTGAAAACTCTTATAAGAATGTAGTTTCATTCTTCGCAAAGAATGAAAAAATAAGCGTTGATGAGCTTAAGGAAATCATAAATTTTATTGAAAAAAACAACGAATAGTTATGGAATATTTAGTAAAATCATCTGCAATTATTGCTCTTTTTTATTTTGTTTATAAGTTCTTTTCAAAAAACGAAACACACTTTAAAACTATTCGCTTTTTCTTCTTATTTGGCTTGGCATCTTCATTAATAATACCAACTATCGGTTTTATTCACTATGTAGAAGTAGCACCTGAATTTACTGCAGATTCATATATTATGAATGATTCAATCTCTAATGAAAAAATGGATAAAGCGTTCACTTTAAACACTAAAGAAATCATCTATTATATTTATAGCATAGGCACGCTCCTCTTTTTGTTTCAATTTATTTTACGATTTGTATCACTAATCTTACTTCTATTTAAACATCCATTAAAAAAAGAAGATGGTTATATTTTTATCGAAACCGCCAAAAACCTCACACCATTCTCTTTTTTCAATTATATCGTATATAATCCAAATCAATTTGAAAAAAATGAATTAAAACAAATTATTATACACGAAAAAACTCATGCTTTACATCTACATTCAATAGACACTATTTTAATTCATTTATTTGCTGTTTTTCAATGGTTTAACCCATTTATATGGTTATACAAGAAAGCGCTACTTCAAAACCTAGAGTACATTACCGATGAGATTACGCAACAGCATGTTAGCTGCAAAAAAAGCTATCAGAAGCTATTGCTTAAGACAGGAGTCTCTAACTACAACATAGCACTCACAAATCATTTTTATAATTCACTATTAAAAAAACGAATACTTATGTTACACAAAGAAAAATCTAAACACAGAAGTAAATGGAAATTAGTACTAATAGCTCCTCTTCTATTATTGTTTATACTTGTATTTAATACTAAAACGATCGCACAATCATCAGATAATAAACAAGTAATTATTGAAGAAAAGTTAGAAATTATAGAATTACTGATCTCTAAAAAGACTTCTAAAGAAGCTTTGAAAAAAATCAAAGATGAATTTTCTACAAAAGGACTTAAGATAACTTTTTCAGGAATCAAAAGAAATAAAGATGATGAAATTACTGCTATTAAAGTTGATGCTAAAGCAGATAACGGAAAAGCTTCAGCCTCGTATGTAGCCAACAATGATACACCCATAAAACCAATAAAGATCTCATTCGATGGTGAAAACAACCATTTGTCAATTGGTTCAACCCATAACAATTCTTTTCACTATAGTGTTTCAGACCATGGAGGAAAGCGTATCATTAAAAGAAAAGGTAATGGTCATACTGAAGATATTATTCATATAGAAACCAATGGAGATCATGATGAAGATACAAATGTTCATGTTTGGACTAGCAAAGATGGCAAGCATAAAAAAATAAAGCGTCGTAAAGAAGTAATTGTAGAAATTGATGATGATGGTAATAAAACGAAAAAAGAAATCATCAAAATTAGCGGTAAAGGAAATAAAGACACTATTTTTATTTATGAAGATGATGATGATAACGAAGGTGCTACCGTAACTTACATAGTTAACGGTAAAAAAATGACGAAAGAAGCGCTTAAAAAAATGGATTCTAATAAAATTAAAACCATAGAAATTAAAAAAGAAGTAAAAAAGAAAAGGAAAAATTAATCAATTTAACACTCAATATGAGCCTCATTTTAATAAAAAAGATGAGGCTTTTTTATGAATGAAAATTTGCTTTCGAGAAACGAATACCCTAAAAAATAGCTTTAAAAAAACGATTTTCTCTCTCTTTTATAAAAAAGTGACAAAAACACCTCTACAAATATTACATTTTATAACTTAATTTCATTTTTACATTACATATGTAAATTAAATTCAAGACACATTACTTACACTTGAAGGAATTAAAATGATCTATTCATAAAATTTGATAGGCAGTTTCATAGATTTTTGATTTTTTATGTGACCTGATTTAAAAATCTTCATAAACTGAATAAGAATTTATTGAAAAGCTAAAATTTTCAAACCAAAATCTTATACCTATGATTGTATTTATTATATTTATTGTTGAGCTTATTACTACGGTGATTCTCTCAATTTTTTAGAAAAAGCCAACCTGACCAATCAATTTGTACTATTTAACGTACAAATAGCAACCAAAAACTCCTAAAGCAATTTAGGAGTTCTTTAAATTATTAATTTTGTAGTATGCAAAAACAACTATTTAAGCTATTAGCAAAAATTAATAAAATTCTTTTACCAAGCTTCACTAAAAGAAGGTTAGACCTAAGCAAGGCTTCAAAATTACAGCTTGCTATTATTGGCTGGAGAGCTTATGTTACAAAAAATGCCCTCGATTAAAGTGTCATATCTTTTTGAGTTGACTTAAAACAGTAAAAAAATGACTATGTTTTTTGAAAGTTAACTAAACCAATAAAAGCTTACATTTATTTTTAGTTTTTAGAAAAACATCTTTATATTTGCAGCCCTAAAATGGCCGCGTGGCGCAACTGAATAGCGCATCTGATTACGGCTCAGAAGGTTATAGGTTTGAATCCTATCGCGGTCACAAAAAGGCAGTTTAAACCCTGCCGAGGTCACTAGGAGGAAACTCCAAACTAATAAAAAACCTTGCAAAATCTATGATTTGCAAGGTTTCGTTATATTTAGGCTATAATTTAAATTGATTTGATTTGATTCCAAACGTCAACAAATCGGTCAACAAGTTTTTAATCGGTCAACACTGTTGACCGATTAGCCAAAAACACGAAGCATAGTTGATTTGACTTTCATCTTAATGTTTAACCTTAAAGATGACAACTATGAAGACATCAAACACTTTTTCTATCCTTTTCTGGATAAATGCATCACGTTCAACAAATGGAAATGCCGAATTGTTTGCAAGAATTACTGTTAATGGTAAACGAGCAAATATTGGGTTAAAAAGGAAAATTCCGATTAATCAATGGGACACTAAAACCAAAAAAGTTATTGGAAACTCTAATGAAGTAAAACAAATCAATCATCAAATTAATCAAATACAAGGAAGACTTTATGATATCTATCAGGAATTAAAATATAAGGGAGAACTTATCACAGCCCAGCTTATCAAAGCAAAATTTAACGGCAAGGATGACAATTCAAAAACCCTTCAGGAAATTCTTGAATATCATAATAAGAAAATTGAAAAGACATTAGCTCCAGGAGCTATTAGAAACTTTGGTATTACCGAAAATTACATCAATCGATTTTTAAAGAAAAAATTAAAGACTGATGATGTCTATTTAAATCAATTGAACTATAAGTTTATTTCTGATTTTGAAACTTTCCTTATTGGTTACTGTCCTAAAGGACATCCAAAGGCTATGGGAAATAATACCGTAATGAAACACATTCAAAGATTACGGAAAATTGTAACTCTAGCTTATCATCTTGAATGGCTTGAAAGAGATCCGTTTGTACGATGGAAACCTACGTATGAGAGTACACAAAGAGAATTTCTTAGTGTAAACGAGCTTTCTAACCTTGAAACATATAATTTTCCTTTAGAACGATTAGATAGGGTTAGGGATTTATTTATTTTTAGCTGCTATACTGGTATTAGCTATGCCGATTTAATAAAGCTAACTGAAAATAATATTGTTCTTGGAATGGACGGTAGTCGATGGATTTTTACAAAAAGACAAAAAACAAAGAACCCAGTAAAAATACCTCTACTAGAAAAGGCAGAAATAATTTTAGACAAGTACTCAAACCACCCCGTAACTGTAGTTTCTAAAACATTACTACCCTTGCTAACTAATGAAAAAATCAACTTGTATCTAAAAGAGATTGCAGATGCTGTTGGTATAAAAAAGAATCTGACTTTTCACATGGCCAGGCATACATTCGCTACGACGGTAACCTTATCAAATGGAGTTCCCATCGAAACTGTATCAAAGTTATTAGGTCATACAAAGTTGGCTACAACTCAAATTTATGCAAGAGTTTTAGATAGAAAAATTAGTGATGATATGAATGCTCTAAGGTTAAAGCTAGGCAAATTAGAAGGAAAGAAAATATAGCCTCAATTCAGAAAGACTAACTCCTTCCTCTTTCCCTTAACTCTTTAATATAAGTGTCAAGGATATCAATATCTGCCTTGACTTCATCTGAATCGGGCATTCTTTCAATAAGAGCACCTGCGCTATCATGACCAGTGAACATAGTAGAGCACTTGGACATATTATCTTCAACTTTTTGGTAATCAGCATCTGTTAGGTCAACCACTTTCTTAAGCCTATTAGTTTGAATTGCTCTACCAAATCTTTGTACAGTTTTGTTTAGAATGAGCTCTTCAATTAAGCGTTCCCAAGTTTCCCTGAGCTTTCCATAGAATGTTTTGGCTTTCTCATTGTACTCTTCCTCAGTCCCTTTGTCTTCTACTTTTTTAAGAGCTTGCTGCATATTCTTCAATTCACCTAATCGTCCCTTAACTGGCAGAGCGTCCCAAGGCGGGTTTGAAGCAGGGATTCCAGTTTCAGTCTTCTTTCGGGTAAGACTCTTAATATCAAAATCACAATTCAATTGAACCGCTTCTTCCTGAAGTATAATAAGAAATGTGATGTCGTGAGTGAATACAATCACTTGACGTTCGCCAGCCTCCTGAACAATTCTCCGAGCTATTTTGCTTCGCCATCTATGGTCAAGTGAGGAAACTGGATCATCAAAAATTATGGCAGATTTATGTTCCGAAATAGAGAGTTCGGAAAGGAAGGTTGCCAATGATATGCAACGATGTTCACCTTCACTTAAAATTTCCTTTAGGCTTACACTCTGACCATAAGATGTATCCAGTTGCAAATAGTGATACTGGCGACCTCGTACACCTTTGATTCCCATAGCTACCTCAATGTTTTTAAACCCGAGTTTCCTTAATTCCTCTTTGAAATTGTCTTTCAAGGAATTTGTGACATAGGTTTCCGTCAAACTATTGCTCAGTAAGGTAACACTACGAGTATTGCATTGAGAGGTACAGTTGTTGAGTGCTATGACTTTTTTCTTTCGCTTAATCTCATCCTCAATTTGCTTTTTATAGGTGGTCAAGTTTTTGGTTGCCACCATATTCGCGTATTCCTTTTCAAGCGGAATCAATTGCTTTTCAATTGATGTTTTAGCAAGCTCCTCGTTCATTTTTTCAAAGCCAGTAATCAGTGACTCAATTACTATCACCGGACTTTGCTTAAATTCAATATGAGGAATGGAATCCACTTTCTTTATCTCCCCAATTAAACCCGAAACCTTTTCACCTTTGCTTTCCAAAGTGGTTAAAAAAGATTGTTCTAACTCCTGAAAATCTTCGGCAAGCTCCTTAATCTCATCAATAGTAGGTTCGCTTTCTGAAAAATCATAGTTGAGATTGTAAAAGTATTCTTCAAACTCCATTAGTTTCGTCTCAGCTTTGTCCATTTGCTCTTGTAAGTCAGCTTTAACAAACTCTTCAAAATTTCCGAATCGTTTTCTTGCTTCTTCACTCAATTCCTGTAAGCAGAGCGGACAATTTTCATCTTCACCAGTACTCGGGAAAGTATCCTCACCGTGTATACCATCGTAAAAACTACGGGCACTTTCCCAAAGTCTTTTCCATTGGTTATTGCCAATACCCTCCATGGGCATGTCTGAAAACGCTTTTTCAGAAGCGAGTTTGGATGCCTCGGAAGCCGTAACCATATTGTTGATTGCATCCCTTGTAGCGTTCATTGCCTTTTCGGAAAAAGCAGCCTCAAGAGATTCATACTTAGTCTTAAGTGCTTTGAACCGTCTTATTCGCTGATCGTTTTCTTTTATCTCCTTTGCTGGATCGGTGGCCTTTAATTTGGAAATTGCATCAGCAATGCCTTTTATTTTTTCCTCGTCTTCATCTGTATAAGTGCAGAGCTCGTCAAGGTCTTCTTGTTTGGATTGCGCATCTAAAGTTCGCAGATATTTTGAAGGCTCAGTTTCAACTTCGTCTAACAAAAATGAGTAATCATAAGATCTCTCATTCAGTAACTGTTTTTCTGAATTGATGATACTTTCAACTTCATTTAACGCATTGGCAAGTTTTTCAAGAACAGTCAATCCAGATGGAATAAATGCAATCTCATCTTCGCCTTCTACATAGTGGTTTGCACTTGAGGCATCAAAAACGTCCACAGCTTTCAATAAGACACTATCAATTTCATCATCCTCCCAAGTAATGTCACCACCTGATCCATCTTCCTTGATGTATTCAACTTGAGCAAATTGTGTTTTGGTTTCGCTATCCGGGTCGAACAGGTTAAAGTTAATGGTTGGTAATTCACCTCTGGTATTACAGGTATTCTTTAAGATACTTACGTAGCTTGACTTTCCTGAACCATTATCACCATATATTCCCGTCAAACCAATGTTTGAAAACGCTAACTCTGAATTATCCTTTAGGGCATTTATGTTTTTGTTGTTTTTAATTTTTGAAAGCGTAATGCTTTCTTGTACATCAGAACTACTCACCAATTCTTTTAATTTATCCACGTTGACAGCCTTGTAGTCAAAATCTATGATTCCATGCTCAAATTTACAGATGCTCACCAGTACATCAATATCGTCTTGCGTTAAACCCTTGTTTCTGATGATTCGGCTGACTGCTTCTTGCCAAAACGAAGGTTTGTCCTCAACCCAATTTATTATGTCTATAAGTACGCCCATAAGCTCTATAAATTTATAGTATCTAAGAAAACTTCAAGATAGCTAAAACAACATATCCATCTTTTGAGGAATTCCGTATATTGTTTCCATAGGCTATTAAAAAGCCAATGAAAATACATTCTATTAAAGAGTTAAGGGAGTGCATAAATATAAAGAAATCAAAATAAACGCACTATTTGCGTTTATCCTTATTCCCTTTATCAAACCCAATTAAATTAAATAACTCACGCATTCTCGAACGCACTCGATTTCCATAACGTTCTTCAAGTTCCTGGGCATTAAGATTGGTTGTGCCATGGGTTTTTACTCGGCGGTTTAATAGTAAATCGTGTCGAGAGAGTAGTACTTCACCCATTACATTACAGTCCTTTCCAAAAAAGCGCCCTGTAGGTTCTACACCTAAATCATCAAAACAATAAAAATGGCTATCTCCATATTGCTCAATGGTGGAATAGCCAATATGGTTAAAAGCAAATGTTACGTTGCGAGTTGGAATCATTTCATAAGCCTGATAGTGTGGTGTGATGTATCGGATAAGTTTCATTAAACTGGTTTTACCACAACCAATTGGTCCTGAAAGTAAAACGCCTTTCTTCAGATCAACGCCTATTTTTTTACACGTATGATAATCTCTAATTTGATAATTACAGAGTTTGTAGAGTATGTTTCTATCTTCTTTGTAAATCTTGAATTTATCACCAAACAACAGTTTTCCTTTAGCATCTAAATACATCAAAATTTTATCAAAATCATACAAGATATGATTGCCTTTTAATTTGCCAAGTTCATAATGCCTGTCAGCTTCAAAAATGATATGTGGTGTTTGATTTTTCACAATGGCTCATTATAATTCTTATCGGTAGTTGTCTTTAGGTTGTCCTGATATTGGTCAATCGCTTGTTGTTTGTTGTCGTTTTCAGAATCTGAAATATTTGAATTTTTAAAATCTTGATGTTTGTTATTGTTTTTTTGGTTTGTTTCTGTTTGTATATGTTTATTTATAGATACCAGCGCTTGTCCATCACTTGTCCAATTTTTGATATGGGTAGAGTCCACTGCTTGTTTATCGCTTGTCCAAAAATTGAACATCCTAATTTTACTCCCATGAAATGAATTATGTGAAGGTAAATACTCAAAATACTTCCAGTGATTTAGCTCTTTAATACAACGATGGTAGGTGGTTTTAGAACCTATCTTAGAAAGCCGCATTACATCATCTCTATTGATATAAAATTCATCTCTAAAAAAGTTGTTATTCCATAAATAAAACAATGCGAAATAAAGGCTAATATGTGTTGGATTTAATCGACTGTCTTTTGAGAATTGAGTAAACACAGCATTTAGGTGCTTGATATAGTTTACATTTTCCAAAACGCTAACTAAAACTTGTTATACACACGATTTCTCTCCAACACATTCATTATTTCCTGATAATCGTAATACAAAACACCACCAACTTTGGTGTAGGGTATTGTACCGTTAATTCTAAGATTCTGTAGTGTTCCTGGAGAAATACCAAGAAGTTCTCGGACTTCTGGTGACTTTAACCATTTTTTGGTTGGACTACCGTTATGTTGATTGAAAAGTTGTTTCATCTCCTCAAAGAGTTCCATCTTGAACTCGTAGAGGTCTTCTGTAGTTATAATTGTTGCTGCCATAGAATGATAATTTAAAAGCAAAGCCGCCAAGGTTTACATTTTTTAGATGACGGCTTTACACTGATTTGACTTTCTTTGGCAAAATTGAAATGGTTTGATCGTTTTTATGGACAAGTAGAAACCAACTTGGTCAATTTTTTTTACTAGCTAAAGATCATTGCTTTATCTATGAAATTGACAACTCAAGCTCTAAAACAATCATGAAAATGAAAACATTTAAAGGTAATTCTTATGAGTGCTTGATAATAGACAAGGTATAGACAACTTGTCTCTTTTATTCATCAAGATCATTCATATAATTATCTAAGGAATCTCTTAGCTTGTCTAAAAATTTTAAGCGTGCAATTTTTCGAGAACGAACACTTGAAAAAGTCCTATAAGGATCATTTATTTTAATCCCAAAAGTTTCTTCTATAAATTCAAGTATTTCGTTGATATTCGAATTTCCATAATTAATTGATCCTGAAACATGCAAGGCATACACCAGTTCTACTAAATCTCTTTTACTTCCTGTCCAATTCAAATTAGTGCCGTAAGTTTTATTTTCTGTTTGCATTGTACTTGAATTATTTTCTAATTTTTTTATTTCTGTCTGTAGGTATCCAATAAGCATTTCATAAGCGATAATTGTGGCTAAAGTGCTATCATGGCTTGTAGAAAATTTTTTGTTACCAAATAAAAAGAATGTTTCTGGATGTAATCGGAAATGACCATTTCCTTGAATAAAATATTGATTATCCAAATAAGTTCCTTCTTTTTTATAATACTGATAAAACTCTAAATGGTCATTAAAATAATGCTGAAGTTTATCAATATGTCTTTTGAAGTACTTTATTTTTGCTGCTTTACTTTTATGTGGCTTTTTTGTTTCAATGCCATATAATTTAACATTGAAAATTAAATGGCTTAAAACATTTGGCTTAACTTTTTTAAAGAAATAAATCTCTTTGCTCTTCGATTTAAAACCTTCTTTTAAAATTAAATTCTGAAAATGATTTAAAGTTCTCTTAACCAACCGAATTTTTAATTCAGAAGTGATCAAAGTATTTTTATTCTTTGAATCTATTCTTTGTAATGAATCATAAAATTCATCTAAAGTTTCTTCAATCTTTTTCATTAACTAATCGCCTTTATAGAGTTAAAAAGGGTTTGGTTAGCTAATATTTAAAGTAAATTTAGTGTTCAACAAAGTTTAAAAGCCCCTTTTTAATCCCTTTATTTACAATTTTGGAAATATAAAGCTCAATCATCATTTCCAAACCTTTTATTTCTGTAAGATCTATACCCCAAAAATCTGTGTTAGATAGTGTTGCCTTAGTAATAGCTCTAATATCGTTGGTTGCCCATTGATCTTTAAAAAAACTTAAAACATTCTGACTATCATTAAGAGCTATCTTGTCGCCATTTCTATTGCCTTTATAAAAAACGATTAAGGCAGCTAATGAAAAAAGTAGTCTCTGTGGTAATTCACCATTTTTTCTTTCGGTAAATGCCAAAATAGAAGGCAATACCCTGGTTTTAAATTTAGAAATTGAATTCAAAGAAATACTCAGAAGTTCATGTTCCAAATAAGGATTTCTAAAACGGTCTAAAACATCATTGGCAAACTGTGTAAGCTTCTCTTCGGGAAAATCTAGAGTAAGACAAATCTCATTGAAGATGGTATCTTTTAAAAACCTTCCAACTACTTTGTCTTCTATAGATTCACGTACTTTATTGATACCATACAAATATCCAACAGGAACCAATGCGGTATGTGCTCCATTTAAGATTCTTACCTTGCCTGTTCTATAAGGTTCCATATTATTTGTAAACACAATATTTAAACTACAAACTTCTGATGGAATTTCTTCTTTTATTGATGCTGGTCCTTCAATAACCCACAAATGGAATTGTTCACTTTCTACCACCAAATTATCTTTGTAGCCCACTTTATTTGCAATAACATCTATTTTATCTTTTGGATACCCTGGAACTATTCTGTCTACCAAAGTATTGCAGAAGATATTATCTCGTAGTATCCATTTAATAAAGTTGGCACCTAAATTCCAATCTTCGGCATATTGTAAGATGACTTGTTTTAAATTATCTCCATTTTTATCTATAAGTTCACAAGGAATGATAATCAATCCTTTATCTGTAGCCCCTTCAAAGTTTTGAAATCTTTCATACAAAAGAGCTGTTAACTTACCTGGAAAGGTTGACTGAGGTGCATCTTCTAATGAATCATTAGCATTATAAACGATTCCTGCTTCTGTTGTATTGGATATTACAAAACGTAAATTCGGATTTTCGGCGACAGCCAAATAATCTTCATAATTTTCATAAGGGTTTATACCACGTTGAATACAATCAATAACTTCATACTCGCTAACGGGTTTTCCTTTTTTAATACCATTTAAAAATAAGGTATATAATCCGTCTTGTTCATTTAGTGTCTGAACCAATCCTTGGTCAATGGGTTGTACGACGACGACTCCGGCATCAAAGTTTGTTTTTTTATTCATTTCATGAATCATCCAGTTGGCAAAAGCTCTTAAAAAGTTGCCCTCTCCAAATTGTACAATTCTTTCTGTATACCTATTAGCTGATACTGTATTTCTATTTAACTTATTCATTGTTATATTCTATATTATAGAGACACACCTCTTTTCCAGGGAATAAAATCATTATGCCCTTGTAATACCGCTTTTGATGATACTTCACCACTTGCCACGCGTATAACATAGTCTAAAATCTTTTCTCCCATAGACTCGATAGTGTCCTCACCGGTAATGATTGTACCTGCATTGATATCGATAATATCGTTCATACGCTCATAAAGATTAGTGTTACTGGACATTTTTAAAACAGGCGCTACGGGGTTGCCTGTTGGCGTCCCTAGACCCGTGGTAAACACCACCACATTGCAACCAGAACCGACCAATCCAGTAGTGGATTCTACATCGTTTCCAGGTGTACATAGTAAGTTTAATCCGGATTTTGTGACTTGCTCTGTGTAATCTAATACTTGTACTACTGGTGATGTGCCTCCTTTTTTAGCTGCTCCTGCCGATTTCATGGCGTCAGTTATTAAACCATCCTTGATGTTTCCAGGTGAAGGATTATTTTCAAAGCCTGAACCTACCGCAACCGCTGCTGCTGCATAATCTTTCATAAGGCTATAGAATTTTTGAGCATCTTTTTTGGTTTCGCAACGATTAATAATTTCTTGCTCAACACCGTTCAACTCAGGAAACTCTGATAATACCGGACTGGCCCCTAATGCCACCAATAAATCCGAAGTATAGCCCAACGCCGGGTTTGCTGATATTCCTGAAAATCCATCTGACCCTCCACATTCTAGCCCTAAAACCAACTTGCTCAATGGAGCAGGTTTTCGTTCTGTTTTATTAGCCTCTATTAAACCAATAAATGTTAATTTAACGGCTTCCTCTATAAACTTACGCTCACTTTTACTTTTTTGTTGTTCAAGGTAATAGACCGGTTTATTGCACTCCGGGTTGTTCCTTTTAACAGCTTCCTGAAGTAGTCTTATTTGGGCATTCTGGCATCCTAAACTTAAAATGGTAGCCCCGGCTACATTAGAATTATTAATATATCCTCCCAAAAGATTGCATAAGGTTTGGGCGTCTTCTCGAGTACCTCCACAGCCTCCATCGTGTTTTAAAAACTTAATACCATCCACGTTAGGAAAAACCCTATTTTTCAATCGTTCTTCTTTAGAAAATATAATTGAGGTTTTGAGTAATTCTTCTGAAGTGGCTGCTGATTTGTATTTAGTTATCAGAGCATCAATATCAACTGAAAAATCTTTTTTGGTGGCATAGCCTAGCTTTTCTAATAAAATCGTTTCTAAAACATCAACATTTCTATTTTCACAAAAGGTCAATGGTATTACCAGCCAATAGTTAGCGGTTCCTACTTTACCATCCATTCTATGGTAACCATTGAAGGTTCTTCCTTTAAATTTTGAAATATTAGGAGGGTCCCACTTATATTTTGTTTTGTTTTTATCATATAATGCTGAAGCATGTTTTACGTTATCAGTTGAAATTGCGCTACCAGCCTGAATAGGTTGTACAGCTTTACCAATTAAAACCCCATACATAAATATATCACTTCCAACAGCTAAATCTTTTAAAGCAAATTTGTGTTTTTGTTGAATATCTTCTTTTAAGATAAACCTAGTCTCATTGATAGTACCCCTAGTACCCTTTTTTAAACTAGTAACAGCGACAACGATGTTATCCTTTGGATCAATTTGAGTATAATTCTTCGACATATACCTTATTCTGTTACCGATTTAATAATAGTCAGTACTTTTTTGACCTCTTGCTCTAACTTCTTATAATCATAATTTTGAATGATTTCTTTTGAAATCAGCTTAGATCCCATCCCTACACAAATAACCCCGGCATTAAACCACCCAGATAAATTTTCCTCCGTTGGTGACACACCCCCTGTTGGCATGATACTTGTCCACGGTTGTGGTCCCTTTATGGCTTTCACAAAATCAGGGCCATATACATTTCCGGGAAACAATTTGACAATCTCACACCCCAGCTCTTCGGCCTTGGTTATTTCCGTTAAGCTACCACATCCGGGAGACCATAATACCTTTCTTCGGTTACATGCTTTGGCTATATCTTCTCTTAATACAGGAGTTACCACAAAGTTTGCCCCTAGTGACATATATAAACTAGCTTGAGCTGCATCGGTAATTGACCCAACACCTAGAATCATTCCCGGCAATTCTTTAATAGCATATTTATTTAATCCCTCAAATACTTCATGAGCAAAATCACCTCTTGCTGTAAATTCTAACAATCTTGCGCCCCCATCATAGCAGGCTTTTAATACTTTTTTACTCAATTCTATATTGTCATGAAAGAATAACGGAACCAAGCCGGTTTCCTCCATTGTTTTTGCTACTTCTATTCTTGTATATTGTGCCATTTTGTACTATACTATATAAATGTTAGAGTTAAGTTCAAACTTGAATCAACAAATCACCTAACCACTCTTCCGGAGGCATCACCTCCCATAAGCTTTTCTACTTCTGAAATGGTTACCAGATTGGCATCACCCTTTATGGTATGTTTAAGGCAGGAAGCCGCTACTGCAAAATCTAATGCATTTTGATCGTCTTCAGGGAAAGTTAGCAATCCATAAATTAGTCCCCCCATAAATGAATCTCCCCCTCCAACACGGTCTACAATATCCGTAATTTGGTATTGCCGTGTTTCATATAGGGTGTTACCATCATATAAAATACCTGCCCAGGTGTTATGTGATGCTGATATGGAGCCTCTCAAGGTGGTGATTACCTTTTTTGCTCTTGGAAATTTTTTCATCATTTGCTGACATACAGATAAAAAAGCTTCCGCTTTCACATTATGTCCTTCGGTCTGTACACTAATCCCTTCTGGTTTTATTCCAAAATGCATTTCGGCATCCTCTTCATTACCCAATACAATATCACAATATGAGGTAAGCTCAGTCATTACTTTTTCTCTATGTGTATCATCACAATATTTCCAGAGCTTTGCTCGGTAGTTTAAATCTGTTGAAATAGTAATGCCTTTAATATCTGCTACTTTTACTGCTTCCAGACATACATCAGCAGCGCCTTGCGATATTGCCGGAGTGATTCCAGTCCAATGAAACCATTCAACGCCGTCAAAAACAGCATCCCAATTTATCATACCAGTTTCTATTTGCGCCATAGCTGAATGTGCTCTATCGTATACTACTTTACTACCTCTACTTACAGCTCCTGTTTCTAAAAAGTAAATGCCTAGACGATCACCGCCCCATACAATCTTATCAATACCCACACCTCGTTTACGCATTTCCATCATGGCACATTGACCAATATCATTTTTTGGCAGACGTGTCACAAAGTCTACTGGCACACCATAATTCGCCAGTGAAACTGCTACATTTGATTCACCTCCTCCATAAACGGCCTCAAAATTATTAGCTTGTGAAAACCTTAAAAATCCCTGCGGGGCTAATCGTAACATGATTTCTCCGAAAGTGACTACTTTACTCATAGTATTATATCATTTTATTATTTTTATTTGAAATCCACGGTGGCTTTTATTACTCCGGTTTCTGGTCGCAGCCAACTATCAAAATGTTCTATCATTTCTGTAAATGGTACATTGTGTGTAATGAATGACTCTGTTGGAAATTGATTCAATACACTTATTACGTGCTCAAAATCTTCTATGGTTGCGTTACGACTACACATTAATGTCATTTCTTTTGCATGTACTTTTGGGTGAGTATAAGTTAGTTTTCCCTTAGATAAACCAACCAATACGAATCTTCCTCCATGAGCCATATAATCCGGACAAGTTTCTAAAGCATGTTTATTTCCAGATGCGTCAAATACTGCAGTACACAAATCGCCATTGGTGATTTCTAAAACTTTATTTACTGCATTTTTTCCTGCTTGTACGGTATATTCCACCCCAATTTTTTCTTTAGCGTATTTCAATCGTCTCTCATTTGTGTCTATTGCAATAATTTGCACACCACTTATCTGCGCTAATTTCATAATTCCTATACCTATTGGTCCACACCCCACAATAGCAATGATTTCCCCTTGTCTCAAATTGGCTCTTCTTATGGCGTGTGCTCCAATAGCAAGAGGTTCAACAATAGCCATTTGGTCATCGGTTAAACCATTAGCTGGTAATAAAAGATCTATCGGAGCGGTAATTTGCTCTTGCATCCCTCCATCACTATGAACCCCTAATACCCTAATATTTATGCAGCAATTTGTTTTCTCATTTCTACAAGCGATACAATTTCCGCAACTTATATAGGGCATTACAACGACTTTATCTCCTGCTTTAATTCCTTTCTCATTTTCATCTATTTCTAAAACTTCAGAGGCTAATTCATGTCCTAAAATTCGAGGATACGTAAAAAAAGCCTGACTCCCTGTATAGGCATGAAGGTCTGTTCCACATACGCCCACCTTATTAATTTGTAATAATGCTTCGTTCTCCTTTCTAATTGGAGCTTTCTTTTCACTCAGAATAAATTCTCCAGGTTTCTTGCAAATAATGTATTTCATTTTCTAAAAATTTGAATCAATTCACCGGCTTAAAGACTATTAATCTTATGTCTTAATACTCTGACATTTTAACCAATCTATTAAAGCATTTTTTAAAAATTAACTCATCACCAACTCCTATCTCATGTTCGCCCATATTTAGGACAATAGATGGCAAACTAATCTCATGATTAATCAGTGTAAATCCTTTTATTTTTTTTTCAATATTATGCTTTCTTATTAATAACAATCCGTCCACGCATCCATCTTTAATAGATTCTATACATTTTACTTCTTTTTCTTTACAATACAAAGATTCAAGTATTACTACACGATAATCCTTTTTAAAAGCTTTTTTCTGAATTATAGATATAACATTGGAATAAACTGCAATATTTATTTTAGGAACAATAACGGCTATCATACTTGTTTTTTTTCCGCGTAATACCTTAGCGGCATTATTCGGAGTGCAATTTAGCTCTTGAGCCTTCTTTTTAATTTTTCGTTTCGTTTTTTCACTAATCTCAGGGTAATCATTTAGTGCCTTTGATATAGTTGATATTGAAACTTTTAACTCTTTAGATAGCTGTCTAATTGTTGTTGTAGAACTCATACTCTTTTAAATTTTAATTACAGGACATATAAATTTGTGACAGTATTATATCAATCTCTTGTATAGATTTAATAGATGCACTTCTAGACTTATTAACCATATTTATTTTAAATTCAAGTCCCTGATCAAGAATTCGATTTTCTCGAATACAAAACCAACCGTTAGGAATGTAAATTTTGATTCCATTAGAAATATTCTCCTCCAAATTAAGATCATAATGACCCTTTATCCAATTAAGGAATTTTTTAAACATTTGGACATTATCGAATTTGCCAACATATTCCATTTGATAATATGGTTTTTTAAATAAAATAGAATCAAGAAAACTATCAAGAACCATTATTATCATTCAACAATTAATAAAAATATACCTTTTAAAAGCCTCAATTGCTGCATAGTCAGCTAAACCCAATGAATTGTATTTTTGAGCTGTAGTCCTATTGCGTTCTTCTGCTCGCATCCAGAACTCTCTAGAATCTTCACCTTGAAACATTACCCCATCTTTTTGAGATTGATGATAAAAAATAGCATGACGCTTCTTTAATACCTGGTCAGGGCTCATAGGAACTGCCATCTCTATCTCATGAGTATCCCATTCATGCCATGCTCCTCTATACAACCATACCCAACAATCTTTCATATAGGGTTGCTCTTTTAATTGCTCTAAAGCCTCAAACAAAGCATCTAAACATACTTTATGGGTACCATGTGGATCGGCCAAGTCTCCAGCAGCATAAATCTGATGAGGTTTTATTTCTTTGATAATTTGACACATTAAATTGATATCGGCTTGTGAAAGCTTATTCTTTTTTATGGTACCTGTTTCATAAAATGGTAAATCCAAAAAGTGAACATTTTGATTATTTAAGCCTATGTACCTCGTAGCCGCATGTGACTCTCTCCTTCTGATTAAACCCTTTAGCTTTCTAACTTCAATCGTATCTATAGTGTTCTCTTTCTTACTTTGAAGATCATCAAGGGTCTTTTGCGCGTTTACGGCTCCTAAACTATATGCTATCTCTGCAAACTTTAAAGCTTCCTGATCTGATACAGCTATATTACCTGAAGTCTGATAAACCACATGTACCTCATGACCTTGCTCTACCAACCTGTCAAAAGTACCTCCCATAGAAATTACATCATCGTCAGGATGTGGACTGAAAATAACGACTCGCTTTTTTGCAGGATTTGCCCGCTCCGGCCTGTTGGTGTCATCTGCATTTGGCTTGCCTCCAGGCCAACCGGTAATGGTATGTTGTAATTTGTTGAACATTTTTATATTCATGTCGTAGGCTGATCCTTCTTGTGCCAACAAACCTGACATACCATGATCATTATAGTCCTTATCTGTTAAGCTTAAAATGGTCTTTTTAGTAGTCTCACATAACCAAACAATGGCTTTGTTCTTTAATCTTTCTGTCCACTGAGGTGAACCCACTAACCATGGAGTCTTATTTCTTGTGAGCTCTGACGCCGCTTCTCTATCTAAAACAAAAGTGGTATTGTCATGTTCCTGCAAATACGTTGCAGGTACTTCTGATGAGATTTCTCCTTCTATGGTTTGTTTTAGCACAGATGCTTTATGTTGCCCCCATCCTAACAAGACAATTCGTTTAGCTGCCCTTACCGTAGCGACACCCATGGTAATGGCTTTTCTAGGTACATTTTCTATACCCAAAAATGCCGGTGCTGCATCTACACGTGTGATATGATCTAAGGTGATAATCCGTGTTCCTGAATTGTAATGTGAACCTGGTTCATTAAAGCCTATATGGCCTGTTCTGCCAATACCCAATAACTGAAAATCCAACCCTCCTGCTTCTTTTATTTTTTGCTCATAGTCCAAACAATACTGATAGATGTCTTGTGTTTTGATCTTTCCATCTGGGATATACACATTCTCTGGAAGAATATCTATATGGTTGAACAAATGCTCATGCATAAAATAATGATAGCTTTGGATGTTGTCTTTTTCCATAGGATAGTATTCATCCAGATTAAAAGTAATTACATTGTAAAAACTTAAATCATCTTCCTTATGCATACGCACCAGTTCTTCATAGACCTTTATCGGTGATGAACCCGTAGCCAAACCCAATACGCAGCTTTCATTTTTTGACTGCTTATTTTTGATAAGCTCGGCTATTTCCTGAGCTACTATCAATGAACCTCCCTTAGAATTTTCAAAACCGATATTATGAATCTTCTCAAACCGTGTTTCTTCAAATTGCCCAGCGCGTTGGTATGTAATTCCTTTTTTCATTATTGGTGATTCTAAAATCATTATTCTTCTTTTTTATAAAATCGTCGTCTTTATTTTTTTCCAAACCTTTATCAATAAGTATCCTGAAACAATGGCTACTATGGTCAATATCACCGCTTTTGTTGTCGCTCCATAAATCCAGTACCCTGTAGCAAACATGGTACTGTAAATCAGTACACATCCTAAAAGCATGGCTAATATTCCTGACGGTACACTCCATTTCTCATAAGTGCTTACTATGGCTACATCTTCTTTTTTCGCATTGTTTACTACCTTATTCCATCCCGATCCACCCGGTGTATCTTCTTATAAAAATCATATAAGACTTCTTTTTGTTCTGGCTTTGTAACATAAGTTACCAATAACCATATGGAAGTCGTTACTACTACAACAAACGGAAACTCAGTCCAATCAGGAAAAATTCCTTTTTCAGCATCAAAAAGATAAGTTCCTAAAGGTGTTAGCTTTAGTAATAAGGAAATAATCCCCGAAGCAAACATGGCGGCTATCTCTGTCCATGCATTAATACGCCACCAAAACCAACGCAGTATAAATACCAGGCCGGTACCGGCTCCAAATACTAGTAGTAATTCGAATAGTTGCAAAGCATTTTTTAATAGTAAGGCCAAAAGAGCACTCAATATCATTAATACTACTGTGGAAATCCTGCCTACGGCCACCAATCGTTTTTCTGAAGCATTAGGGTTTACCTGCTGCTTATAAAAATCATATACTACATACGAGGAACCCCAGTTCAATTGTGTGGAAATCGTAGACATATAGGCAGCAATCAATGAAGTTAATACTAAACCTAATAAACCACTGGGTAGCTTTGTGAGCATGGCCGAATAAGCAAGGTCATGCCCCAATTTATCTTGTGAAATATTTGGAAAGGCCTCCTGAATACTCTCAATATCAGGGAATACTACTAAAGATGCCAGGGCCACCAATATCCATGGCCATGGCCTCAAGGCATAATGCATGATATTAAAAAAGAACGTAGCTCCTATGGCATGGTTTTCATCTTTGGATGCTAACATCCGTTGTGCGAT
The DNA here is from genome assembly GCF_056591795.1 of Maritimimonas sp. 2210JD6-3. NCBI lineage: Bacteria > Pseudomonadati > Bacteroidota > Flavobacteriia > Flavobacteriales > Flavobacteriaceae > Maritimimonas > Maritimimonas sp. 2210JD6-3. Next base: position 38,367 of record NZ_JBWQOJ010000028.1, read on the forward strand.
ATAACCGCCACCGCCCGGTTCTGCCCCGGGATACCATGAACTCCACCATTGTACCGCCAATGGAATAATTAATAAGGTGATTAAAGCCTGAGTATTACTAAAATCAGGTAGTATGGATAATTTATTTGCTACATGTTCACTAGCCATCATCGCTTGTATACCTCCCACTTCAGGTAGGTTCACCAGATAATAAGCAGCTCCTATAGCACCACCCATGGCAACAAAAAACAGAATAAAATCTGTGTAAACCACTCCTTTAAAGCCTCCTACTGCACTAAATATAACCGTAATAAGTCCTGCGCTTACAACGGTTTGCCATGGCTCAAGCCCTAACATAATCCCTCCTATTTTTATGGCTGCCAAGGTGACTGCAGACATGGTAATTACATTAAAAATGACTCCCAGATATATGGCCCTGAATTGCCGTAAGAATCTGGCAGGCTTTCCGCCATAGCGTAATTCATAAAACTCTAAATCGGTATTGACATTCGACTTACGCCATAGCTTAGCATAAACAAAGACCGTTAATAAACCCGTAATTAAAAATGCCCACCATACCCAATTACCGGAAACACCGTTGGTTCGTACAATATCCGTCACTAAATTTGGTGTGTCTGTAGAAAAAGTAGTCGCCACCATAGAAACACCTAATAACCACCAGGGCATACTTCTGCCCGATAGAAAAAATTCTGATGAATTCTTACCCGACCGCTTTGAAACCCATAAACCGATACCCAATGTAGTGCTAAAAAATGCCAGTAATAAAATGTAATCAAAAGTGCTGAGGGTGATCATAATATTTAGGTTTTTGTTACTAATTTATCATGGTAAAAATCTATCGCTTCTTTAAGTGCCATTTCAATAGAATGACCTGCTTTAAAGCCTAATCTTTTGAATTTTGATACATCTGCACAAGAATGCTTAATGTCTCCGAGCCTTTCTTTCAGAAATTGAACCTCAGATTTGGAGTTGGTCAATTCTATTATTCTTTCTGCTAATTCTACTATGGTAGTACTTTGCCCCAATGCGACATTAAAAGTACCATTCCCTTGTTCAGAGGCTAGTATATTAGCTTTTACCACATCTTTTACATAAATAAAATCTCTTGTTTGTAAACCATCTCCATAAATGGTCAAAGGTTTATTTAGAAGTGCATTGTTTATAAAAATGGGAATAGCGGCTGCATAAGCAGATTTAGGATTTTGCCGTGCTCCAAACACATTGAAATATCGTAAAGATATTGTTGGAACATTCCATTGCTGATGATACATTTTTAAATAATACTCACCGTCTAATTTTGTAATTGCATAAGGCGTTAACGGCTCGGGAATCATATTCTCTGTTTTTGGCAAAACAGGATTATCACCATAATTAGCAGCAGAACTAGATAAGACAACTTTACAACCGTTAGTGTCCTTTGCAGCTTCGAGTATATTGATGGTACCCATCGTATTCATTTGAATACATTCATTTAACTTTAATAAAGATTCAGGAACACTTACCAACGCTGCTAAATGAAATATACAATGACAATCTTTAGCCAATTCATTGACCAAATCTTTATTTCTAACGTCTCCTTCGATAAGGCTTACATTCAGGCCCTGCAGGTTTTCTTTAAACCCCGTTCTTAAACTATCTAGAACCACTACTTCATGCCCTTGTTTCAGTAAATATTCAGCTATGTGACTCCCAATAAAACCCGCTCCACCCGTTACCAAGTATTTTTTAAATATTGGTTTCATTTTTTCGAACATTAGTAAGTTCAAATATGTATTAAAAACAAATGAATAACTACCAAATTACTGTCATAAGCATGTACTTTTTTTGCTGTAAAGTAACTATTTGGAGTCGTTTGAAGTAAAATTCATTAGGTCCATTCTAATCTCACACGATTTTTCTTGAGATAATTTTTTACATGGACAATATCTTCTTTGGATGTTAAATCGGGTACATGTTCGGAAAAGGGAATGCCATAAACTGAGTGCGGAAAATCCTTTATCAAATTTAGCACTGCGGTTGGTAACTCTTTTTCATCTCTTTGAGGGTTTACTTGACAATTTTTTAAATATTCGCCTATCATCTCACCATTAAATTTAAAAACATTCATGCTTATTCTCAGTTTTCCGGCTACATCTATATAACTTTCTATATCAGTTGATTTTGGTTTCTCAATAATATCTATAAGAAAGTTATCTTCTCCTAATTTAGCAATCGCAAAACTAGAAATTCTTTCAGGCGGAAAGTCTAGCGCCTCTAACGAATAACTTATAAAGGCATTCTCATTGGAAGTTTCTCTAAGCGCTAAAAGGGCTTCATATGAATACAGGTTGTCACTATTACAAACGGAATAATATTGATTATTCAATTCAGGGTATTGCTCTAATGCTTGATATAAAGCATCAGCAGTACCATAAGGTTTTATTCTACCATCCGGTATATTCTGAACAGCAAATGAAACTGTAAGACCATGAAAGTCATTTCCCTTTTGTTGTTTGCCATAAAATTCTTTAAAAAGCTCACCTTGTTCACTTATTACGATGTATATATTCTTATACCCCGCCAATTTTGCATTATAAAGTAAATAATCCATCAAAGGCCTTCCTTTTTCACCTACTCCTATAAGTGCTTTACTTCTTTTATTAGCTTGAGCAATTTCTTCTTCAGAAAGGTTTTCTATTTGACTATTTTTCTTCATTCGAGAAGATGCTCCTCCAGCCAAAATGATTAAGTTGTCATGCATTTTAAGTTAATTTTTCTAATAAAACTTCTGTATTATCAATAATTCTAGCTCCGACATCAACTTCAACCTTGTAGGCATCCTTTCCTCCAGCTTTTATTATTGCATCAATAATCTTTTGTTCCTTACCATGTACTGCCAATACAACAATACTTCCTCCTTTACCCGAGCCTACTATTTTGGCCCCATAGGCTCCCGCATTTAATGCCGCATTTATCATGTTATCAATTTTAGGAACTGTTATCTTTAGGACATCTCGTAAAATTTGATGATGTTCATTCATTAAATTTCCTATTTCCACATAATCTAAATGCTCTTTTCTTAATTCTTTCAAAGCCCTCTGAGTAACATCATGATTGGATATAGCTGCATATAGGTAAGGTTCAAGCCTGTCAGGCACTCTATTGAGTAAATTGCTTAACTCATCCTTTTTAGCTTTTTTAATATCAAAATCCTTATAAACCTCTTTTATTTTATGAATTGCCAACCAAGCTTTCTCTTTTAACTCCTGAAGTACACCAATTGTCTTTTTTGGAATACCTGACTCCCCTATTATCAGACCTTTTATTGATTTATCAATAATCTCATAACTAAGATTATTCCCTGTTTCTAAATACATTACATTACCTAAACCAATACTATATTGGTCCATCTTACCACCTGGAGATTCATGTTCTAAAACTTCAGCTTCATAAGCCAGTTGAGAAACAAATTCTGGTACGATCTCATGTGTTGATCCAAAAGCCTCTAATAAAAATTTAATCCAAGATATTATCACTGCAGATGAACTTGAGATTCCCGCATTAATTGGTAAATCACCTGAAATTACAATATCATAACCCTCATTGGGAATACAACCATATCTATTAACAACTTTTAGTGCTGATAAAAGATGATCTCCTTTGTCAACCTTTTCAATTTTATCTTTAATTTTTATAGTCCTTTCTTCATTAATATTAGGTTTTTTTATGTTTAAAAAGTGACTATCATTTTTTTTAGCTGTCAACTTAATATACCTATTAATGGCACAAGCAATAATTGGCAACCCAATATAATCTTGGTGATCTCCAAACAGGCAAGTTCTTCCTGGTGCAAGTGATACAATCTTTCTATTCTTTTGCTCCATTTTCAATTTATTAAAGTTAAATATCCAAACGAAGAGGGTACATGAAATTCAGGTTCCTTTGTTCCTGGATCGATCCAAGTTAACCAATTAATTTCAGCCATTTCTTCATGGGTTTTAGGCAACTTGACGCAGTCTCCTCGGAATATACCAACCTCGATTATGTTATTTTTTAATACACCTAAATCTCTTAAAGATTGTAAACTAATCACGACTTCAACTTCATAGCCAGTTATATTAGTTTCGCTATGAGCAAATAAACTTTTTCGAGGCCATTGCCAACTATAGTTAAATTGTCTGTAAAAAGATGCACTATAATCCAATACCCTTCCTTGAGGATCAATTTCTAAACAATAATAATCTTTAAGCTCTGTATCTTTTCTAAAAAAAATCTCTACTCTATCAGACTGAGCTACATCAATTTTACCTTCAGTATTATTATAGATTAAAATATTGTCGTCATCTACTTCATACTTTAAAAAAAGATACTCATCATTATATAATGCCTTGAATTTAGTTTCTTGTTTCGCATGGTTGCACCATGGAGATAAGAAATTATCAATTTTCTTCGATTTTTTCCATATTTCATTTGGCAAAGTATTTAAAATTGAATCAGTTAAGACATCAATCTTATTTACCTGAAAACATTTTTTTTTATTTTTCATTAGATCACATCCAGATACTAGCATGATCATTATCAAGATTAAATTATATGCTGTGTTTTTCTTCATATACTTTTTGCAAAATTGACATGTATTCCAATCAGAGTCAATCAAATAGTTCTACTATTACATTTTTATCGCTTGAACTAGGGAGTGGAATATTTAAAAGCATCGAAATTGATGGAGCAATTTGAGTTATGGTATATAGCTTAGTGCTCTCTCCCTTTGGAATATTATTACCGAACCATAATAATGGGACATGAGTATCACTTGTGTAAGCAGTACCATGTGAAGCACCGTACTCCCTTTCTAACATCCAACCAGAATTAAAATGAATTATTATGTCTCCCGAGTTTTTATAATGATATCCTTTTTTAACGAAATCATCCCAATAACCATTTACAATAGTATTTTGGATTATAGAAGGAGCAAACACCTCTTTTATGCCCTCTAAACTCTTTAGAAACGGTATCGATTTTACAACTAATTCTTTCTTTGAAATATTTGTCTTCTTAAAATAAATTTGAGATTTATCAATGTATTCTACATATTCATCTAAGCCAAATTCATTAGATAAGAATTTATTCAATTGTATTTTAATTTTTTCAGGATTATAAAATCTACCCGGTAGTCTATTTTTTTTCAGAAAACCTGGATTATCACTAGCAGCATGATCGGCCGTTAAAAACAACAAATAGTTGTTCTTACCAACTTTCTCATCTAGAACGTTCAATAATTTTTCAATGTCCCTATCTAGCCTGACATAAGTATCTTCTAGCTCTTTAGAACGAATTCCAAAATGATGCCCGATATAATCTGTACTCGAATAACTAATTGTTAAAAAATCTATTTCTTGTCCATTACCTAGATTTTCCGAAGCTATGGCTGTAATGGCTAGTTCAGTTAAAATAGTATTTCCATAAGGAGTTTCATTTAGCAATAAGAAATTTCCATTCTTTTTTCTTAACTTTTTCAAGTCATACGGAAAAGTACTTCTGTATTTTCCATTATATACTTTTTCGTATTCGGCATCATCCGATTCACTATTCTTATATTTTTCAATTGAAAGTAAGGGCTCCCAAGATAGATTCAATAAAGAATCGGCAATTTTTCTTTTATTGAACTTGTCAAGCCAATTAGGTATCTCTTCAGTATAATAAGAACTTGTCACAAAGTTTCCATTTTCAGAATTATACCAAAATGCATAGTCAGCCAAATGTCCTGCAGGGAATATTGCTCCTCGATCTTTTATAGATAACCCAATTATTCTCGAACGTTTGCTTGTAAATAATTTTAATTCATCGGTAATGGTGGTTGTTAATAAATTTTTAGGTGATCTAGAAATATTTTTAAGTTTATCTTTTTTATCTAAGGTCTGAACTAATGTATCCTCTGCGCAATACATCTTACGCTTCAACTTTCTACTGTACCAATTATTAGCTATTATACCATGATTTACTGGCCCGGTACCAGTGTAAATAGAGGCATGTCCAGGTCCAGTAGCGGTAGGAATATAATTATAATGTGTGTTTTTCACATTGAATCCTTCTCTTAGTAGTCTTTTAAAACCATTTTCAGAGTAATTTTCTTGAAAGCGATATAAATATTCATAACGCATCTGGTCTACCACAATCCCCACCACAAGTTTGGGCTGTTCTTGTTGTGCATAAGCTATACCACCTAGTAATACAACCACAATTGAAAGTACATTTAATTTTATCTTCATTATTTTCAACTTTTATCTTAAACTTAGAATTAAATCATCTTGCATAACCATAGTACCTTCTACCAAGACTATCGATTCTATAATACCAGATTTGGGAGCCACAACTGTAGTTTCCATTTTCATTGCTTCGATTACAAACAATGGATCATTACTGTTAACATGATCTCCTTTTTTTACTAGTATTTTATATAATAAACCTTGTAACGGCGCACCAATATCGTTATCATTATCTCTGCTAATTTTAGCATTTTCCTCCTTCTGAATTTCAAGAGAATTATCTTTGATCTCGACATATCTATTTTCTCCATTTACCTTAAAAAAAACCGTTCTAAATCCGTTTTCGTTTGGACTACTAACAGTGAGATATTTAATTAACACTGTTTTACCTGGTTCGATATCTACCATTATTTCTTCTTGAGGATCCATACCAAAAAAGAAATTCTTAGTTGGTAGTTTACTTAAGCTTCCATATAGTTTATGTTTTTCGTGGGCTTTCTCAAATACCTTTGGATATAAGCTATAAGACAAAAAATCTTCATGTTCTATCGGTCTTGCAAATCCTTTTTGGAATTTTTCATAAAATTTCTCATATGCTTCTTCAAAATTGACAGGCTTTAAATAAACATTTGGCCTATTTTTATATGATTTACTATTCTTTAGAATAATTTTCTGGAGTTTTTTGGGGAATCCCCCTACTGGTTGTCCTAAATCCCCCTTGAAAAAATTTATA